>JBDNIB010000240.1:0-2933 GCA_041688535.1 Prosthecobacter sp. | reverse complement strand
CACTCAGTGCCCTCCCAGCGGCCCTCAGCGGCTGCATGCTGCCTGATTTGCAGGAAATCCGCCGTACCGGCCTGATTTCACAATCCTCCTCCAGCGGCACGCCGTTCCTCGTCTCCGGCAGGCGTGCGGCAGCGCTGCTCGAGTTCAATCAGCGCTTCCTCGTCTCGGGTGCGACCTTTCGTTTTGCTCCAAAACCCGCCTTCGGCCTGGCCTGGACCGCCGAGCTCCAGCGCGGCTACGAAAGCATCAAGCATGATCCGCGACTCGGTTACGCCGTCAAAAACCTCACCACTGGTGCCTACCTGGCTGAACACCAGGCGGACCGCGTCCTGATCGGCGCCTCCATGCCCAAGCCAGCCGTCTCCGCCGTGCTGCTGGAGTCAAGGCAGGGCCAGCTCTCGCGTGAGGGATTCCAGCACATCATCAATGCCTGTGATCTCAGCATCAACGCCTCCTGGCACGCCATGCTCTCTCTTTTCAGCGACGCCGATGAACGCGCCTTTGAGCAGAAATACCACCTCCCCGACGTGCCCATCCGCGCCAACGGCCAGTCCCCGCGCTTCTACGCCGAGTTCTTCGAGCGGCTGGTGAACTACAGGCTGGACCATGGCTGCGAGATGCTCATCGAGTCCTGCCGCCGCAACCAGTTTGGCCGCGGACGCTGGTATCTGCCCGCCGAGATCACCTTCATCGGCGGCAAAACCGGCACCGACGGTCCTTACAAGCACGAGGGACTCTTTTTCGACTATCGCGGCACCCGCTACGCCATCGTCATGTACAGCGACGGCCACTTTGGCCGCCAGGAAAACTTCTGGCGGGTGGGGGCCGTCTTTGGCGGGCTGTTCCGCGAGTACATCGCATAACCCCTCAAACGGTGACTCCCCCGTCACAATCAGCTTGCCGGAATCACCTAGCACCGCATAATCAGCGCCGTTCGATGAATGGCGACCACTGCGTTCACCTACTCCCTCAAACGATCTCCGCCAAGACATCCAAGAGAGACAGGCTACTCCCAACAGCCGTCATGATTCGTCCAACCATCACAATTTTGGGGCTATAGCTCAGTTGGTAGAGCGCTTCGTTCGCAATGAAGAGGTCAGGGGTTCGAATCCCCTTAGCTCCACCATTTTCCACCCAACCACCTCATGAAACACCTGCTGTTTAGCGTTTTGGCCTCCTGTGCGTTTGTTTCCTGCTCGACCAAGGATTTGCAGCATTGCCCTTCAGGAACACCGGGCATCATCGTCGCCCATGAAGTGGCATGCACCCACAAAGACGGCCATCTCACCCTTCCAGCCGGGCTTTACCAGCCGGAGGCTCAGTCCGCCAAAGGCATCTATTATGTTGCACCAGTGCGCTTGAAAACGACGGGCATCATTCGAGACGGACATGAACGCGGCGGCCTGTTCATCGCCAATGAAGGCTGGCAGTGGGCCTGGATCGGCCACCCGGGCTTTGAGGTGAAGGAGAATGAAACGTCCATCCTCGGCAAGCGCGGCATCATCATGCCGACACATTTCAAGTTCGAGCCGTATGTGCCTTACACCAAGGCGAAGCGGTGATTGTGGCGATCTGTGGTCAGTCTAGTATCCCTTAGGGCGACACTTGACCCATCCACGGGCGTAGCATGCTACGAACCTGTAGCCCGCTGAATCCGCGCCGGCACATCATTGATGCTGTAGCCAGCCTCGCGCAGGGCGTCCCAGACTTTGACTAGCACGCCGAGTGCAGCGGTGGTGTCGGCCTCCAATTCGAGTTTCATGCCGGGCTTGGCATTTTTAAGCGAGGTGATGGCAACGGCGAGCTGATCGAGCTCGATCGGCTTGCCGTCGAGAAAGATTTTCTGCTCGCTGGTGATGCTGATAGCGACCCGTGACTCAGGCGCGGTGCTAGCGCCACCGAGCGACTTGGACTCCGGCAGGGTGATCTTCACCTGCGTCTTGTCCTTTTTGAAGGTCGTGGTGGCCACAAAGAAGATCAGCAGGATAACCATGATGTCGATGAGCGACACGATGGGGATCGTGGGCACCGGACGGCGGCGGGGGCGCAGGTTCATGGGGCAGTGGGGTCAGGAATTCGAACGCTGCACCTCAAAGTGCTGGTAGAAATGCTGGATGGTCTCCTGCATGACAGATTCGACCCGCACGGCCAGCGCATCCAAACGGCGGACAAAGTAAGTGTGCAGCAGCACTGAAGGCACCGCGACAAACAGACCCGCAATGGTGCAGCGCAGGGCCACCCCGATCTCATGGGCGATGGCCGCCGTGTCCGGCCCACCGTCGCCACCTGTGCCGAAGGCAGAGAACATGCCCACCAGTCCGGCGGTGGTGCCGAGCAGGCCCAGCAATGGAGCCACCGTGACCATCACCTCCAGCAGCGGGATGCCGGACTCCAGCCGGTGAATTTCCTCGCGCCCCTTGATGGCGCAGGCATCGTGGCATTCCTGCTTGCTGGTGAAAGCCCCGCTGATGGCCATGGCACCGAGGCGGGAGAGCATTGAGCCATCACGCTCCAGGAAATCCTGTAGCGGGCGGATGTCGCCTTTGACCGCGTAATTGGGAATGGAGCGCAACTGGCTGATGACGCCGTTTGGCATGATGATCTGCTCACGCAACTGCAGCCAAGTGAGGATGCTGGCGGTGATCGCCGCGATGGAGCAGATCACCAGCAGCGCCATGACAAAACCACCGGTGGCGAGGAAATCCCAAACAAGCTGGATGCCCGACGGCGCGGTGTTTTCAGCGGCGGCAAAAAACGGCGAAGCAAAGAGGAGATCAGTAGATAAGGACATTGTATTCAATTTTCAGTCGCACCTGATCGTTCATCGGGAGTGTGGGAATGACATCGGCAGGAATGGGCGGAATGACCGCATCACGAATCGCCTGCAAGGTGAAGCCGGTGAGGATGGGATTGGACTCCTTGTCGTTGACGAT
>JBDNIB010000239.1:0-4636 GCA_041688535.1 Prosthecobacter sp. | reverse complement strand
GTTCAGGTGTTTCATGGGAAAGAATGCGGTGTGAGTTGGCGGCCGGTGCGTGAAGAGTCTTGACCACTACTTGACTTCGGTTGCTGTGATGGCGATCTCGACGAGGAGTTTCTGGATGTTGCAGCCGGAGTCGGCGAAGGCGCGTTGCAGGTTCTCCAGCGTCTCCGCGCCATACACGGCGACCTGCTGTTTCACGGCGTGATGGAACAACTGGCGGATGAAGGCGCGCTGGCCGTAGGGACTGTTGGTGACGTAGTTTACGATGTCACGCGGGCCGTTGAGGTGGATGATCTTGCCCTCATCGTCGGCGAATTGCCCGGCGGGGTCCACGGGCTTGTTGTTGTCCATCGTGCGCCAGCGCCCGATGGCGTCGAAGTTCTCTAGGCTGAAGCCGAGCGGGTTGATCGTGGAATGGCAGGACATGCAGGACTTGTTGCGCGTCAGCTCGGTGATCTTCTCGCGCATGGTGAGCTTCGGATTGAAATGACTCTCGTCGAAGGTCACGGCCATCGGCGGCGCATTGAGCGAAAGGCCGACGATGTTGCGCGTGAGGAACACGCCGCGATGGATCGGTGAGGTGGCGCGGCTGGAGGCCAGCAAGGCGAGCAGATACGGATGCGTGACCACGCCGGCCCGCTGCTGCGGATCGAAGGACACGCGCTGGAAATCGTCGCCAGCGGTGTTCTTGCCGTAGAATTTTCCCAGGCGCTTGTTCAGCAGCAAATAATCGGCCTGCAGCAGCTCGCGGTAGTCGGATTTCTCGCTCCACACGACTTGGTCAATGAACTGCAGCAGCGACTCGCGCAGATCGGCCATGACCTCGTCGTTAAAGCCGGGGAACGCCTGCGGATCTTTAGACGCGCCCTCGGCGTGCTCCAGATCCAGCCAGTGATGGAAGAAGCCATGCGTTTTGCTCTTGCTGCGCGAATCCGTGACCATGCGCATTGCCTCCGCCTTCACCTGATCGCGGGTGTGCAGCTTGCCGCTGGCGGCCAGTTGCGCGATTTTCTTGTCAGGAACGGAGTCCCACAGCGCCAGCGCGAGGCGTGAGGCTACATCGAAGTCATCCGGCTTCTCGCCCGCCCGCAGATCGGGATAGAGAAACTGCGGCGATTTCAGCGTGAACAACACCACGCGCTTCACTGCCGTCTCGGGCGATTTGGCCGTCTTGAACTGCGACTCCACATACACCTGCCGTTGCTCCTCGCTCAGCGGGCGGCAGAACGCGGTCTCGACAAACGTGTGCGCGAACTTGCGCAGCTTGTCTTCGCGGTCCGGTGCTCCCGCCTTCGTGCCGGCGAGTTGGTCCAAATACTCCACCACATGCTCGGCGGTGGCGATGGCGGCATCCGTCACCGCCTGGTCCCAGCCTTTGGAAATCGTCGTGCCGCGCTCGTAGCCAAAGCTGCGGTCATCTGCCGGAAAATTCGTGTCCACGATCATCAGCTCACGCGGACGCTCCGTGCGCAGCGCCGTGGCGGGAATGATCTCCTTCAGACCATGCGGCGGCTTCCACCACAGCTCGATGGACGCGGACTTTTCTTTGAATTTGAAATGCTGCAACCGCAGCGCGTAGGCGCGACCACCGACGAGGAAGAGGCTCTTCGACTCCTCGCGCACCTTCGGTCCGGCGCTGACCCAGGCATCGATCAGCGCGTCGCCATCATCGCCATCATTGATCCACAGCCGCGCGCCGTTCTCGGTCTTGAGCGCGAACTCATACACGCCGGTCTCCGCCGCCACGATGCTGCCCTCCCATTGGTTCTCAAACTGCTCCGCCTCCATCGTCGCATTGTCCGGGCTGCCTTCGGCGAAGTGAAACGCTACACCAGGGTCCACGCGCTCGATCTTGTGGTTCGGGCGCTTCTTTTTGATGCCCGTCTTCGCCGTGTTGTCCACGGCCACCTCACCGGGCTTCGGCAGGGCGGTGCCTCGATACACGGCCTTCAGCCCTTGCTCCGCATTGATGGGGCGGTCAAAACCCGGCCCCATGCGGAACCGTCCGATCACATCCATCACGCTGTTGCGAAATTGCGGGATCGTCAGCCGCGCCAGATCCCTCGCGGGCGGATTGACCCGCGCCTGCGCCACTGGCGAGTAAAACGCGTTGTAAATGTACTCCGCCACCGCCTTCGCGTCCGGTCCCACGCAGATGCCCGCGTTGTCCTCCGGCATCGTCTTTTCGATCTTCTTCGCCAGCGCCGCGATGCTGCGGTCCCCGGTCAGCGGCTCGTCATACTTGTCCTTCACACCCTCGCCCTTGTCGCCGTGGCACTCGGCGCACTGCTTTTTGTAAATGATCGCGCCAGGATGCTCCGCCGCGAACAGGCACGGAGTCAGCAGGCACAGCAGGAGCCATGAATATCGAGAATGGGGGGATGTTTGAGCCATGAAAGGGGGGTAAACGGCCGATAGAATAACCACTTCGACCGCCGCCTCTTTCATCTCACCGTGCGACGAGGCAGGTGCCCGCCAGCCGGTCCACCAGTGTGCGCTGCGGCCACAGCAGGCCGATCAGCGCCACCACGAGGAATACCGGCACACAGAGCTGCGCGAACTGCGGCAGCGTGCGGATAACATCCACGCCGTTCACCATGCGGGCGATCTGCCCGGCCATCACGGCCATCACGCCCAGCAGCACCGACCAGCCGATGCCCCAGCGCACGAGCATCCGCAGGCGCGTCGCGGGACGATCCGTCTGCGTGACGGCGGCAATGCCCGAGAGGTGCATCTGTAGTGGCGAGCCGAGCGCGAGGATGCAGAAGAACTGCCAGAGGCAAAGGGCGCACAACAGGCCGAAAGTGGCCGGTGGCAGCGCCTTCGTGAGATTGATAGCGGCGGAGTGCTCGGGGTGGACATCCTGAAACCCTGGCAAGGCCGCATGCACCGCAGCATCCGCTACCGCGAGTTCATCTGCGGATGGCGCGGGCGTGGTGTCGAGGATCTCGCGCAGGATGATGCGGTGTCTCTCCGGCAGAGGCGCATAGTTAGGAGAAGGTGGCTCTTGGGCCGCGAGATGGGAGCGGTAGTGTCCGGCGAGATGCTGGCGGATCTGCGCCTTCAACTCAGGCGGCATGTCCGTGGTCGTGGGCGCATCGACATGCACATACAGCTTGAGGACTTTGGGCAGGATCGGCAGCCCGGGCTTCGATTTCGTCCACTCGCGCTCGATGATCGACTGGGTCATCATCATGATGGAAGCCATCATGCCAATGACGATCAACACAGGAGCGAACAGCGCCACCGCACGCGAGCGCAGGCTCACGGTGGGCTTTTGTTGGAGCAGATGCACCACGTTCCCGGCCACATGGCTGAGGCGGTCAAAGGAGGCCGCCGCCAGCCCGTGCAATTACGCATCAGCATGCAGCGGGCTCTCCTGCGCCGGACACAACGAGGCTAGGCGATGGAGAAACGCCTGCGCGGCCTTCTCGGGCGTGGTCTCAGCCACGCTCACCGCGTCTTCGGCCTGCAGGCCGGGCCAGGCGTGATCCAGCAGCATGGCGCGGCCATCCACCGTGATCCAGACTTGGTCAATCGACAGCGTTGTCGGTGTGGTGTCGTTCTTGGCGGCAGCGGCCAGCTCTTCGCTCAAATCACGCAGCCAGGGCAGCACCTGCGGCCAGTTTGACGTCGCCTCCTGGATCACCTTGGCCAGCGGCGCACCACCGGGCATCCGCCAGCCGCCCCTCCCGCAGGAAGCGCTGACGCTGCTCCTCGTTGTCGAGACATTGATTCAGCACCTTCAGCGCGATGCGCCGCCCGCTGCTGATCTGCTCCGCCTCATAGACGATGCCCATGCCGCCCGCGCCGAGTTTTTTAAGCAGTCGGTAATCGCCAAAGTCGCATGGCAGCGCCGTGATGCCCGCGCTCACCGGCTGGATCGGCAGCGTCGCCGCCCCCGCGCTCAGTAGGCACGCGGGACACAGCGTCGCGCCCGGTTTCAAGGCCGCGCCGCATTCAGGACAAGTGGAAGGGAAGTTCATGGTGTGTAGATGAAGTTGGGGTTCACCACGGTCCTGTTGAGTTTACGGCGGCAGGTTACAGAAAAAGTTCGACCGAGAAATGAAGATGGTGGCCTACGGAACAAACGGAAGGTGCGGAAAACTGGAATCATTCGGGGAGTTCGTCAGCGTCTCAGATTCCCCTCACCTAACCTCTCCCCGCAACCGCCCATCCTGCTGACGAATACCTGTAGTGGGGAGAGGGACCGGAAAGCGCTCTCCCTCGCCCCGGCGAGGAAGGGGAATGGCAGATTGATTGCCTTCCGGGGAGAGGGCTGGGATGAGGGGACGGGTAGGGCAGTTCGCCACCTCATGGTTCCTCATCAACTCCCCGACTGAACCGCTGGTTCCGTCTATTCCGGGTGTTCCGTAGGCAGTCACTTCCGGATTCACGTTCAACGCCTCAAACAAGCCACCAGATAGGCCAGTTCTTCGTCCACCTCAGCCTCCGTCTCGACCGTGTCAGCGACGACCTTTCGCAGCAACTCGCGGTAGCGCTTGCGCAGGCGATGGATGGCGACCTTGAGCGCGCTCTCGTTCATGCCCGTCGCCGTCATCAGCGCGTCGCGATTCTCCGTGCCAGTGAGTGCGGGCAGGAGCAGTTCAAACCGTGCGCTATCGGGCTGCCCGGCACG
>JBDNIB010000238.1:0-2175 GCA_041688535.1 Prosthecobacter sp. | reverse complement strand
ATTGATCAATGAGCCGAGCACGTTCTTGAGCGCGTTCATCTCATGGATGTTTGTCATGCCCATGAACCCGAACGACGCGAGCATCAAGATGCCGATTCCCGCGCCGAAAAACGCGCCGTAGAGCGCCACCGGCAGTTGCAGGGCGATGGAAAACCAAAGCGCCTTCGACTTCGATTCCGCGGCAGACTTTCGCAGGAAGCTCTGGAGGAAGAAAAGCACCGTGGCGAAGAGCACGAGAAACGGCACCAGTTTGGAAAACTGGTCATCGCTCGTCTGGGTCAGCAACCAGCTCCCAAAGCCCGCGCCCACGAGGCAGACGGGAACAAACCACCACAGCATCTCCCAAACAGCCTTCATGTGCTTGCGGAAGCTCACAATGCTGCCCGCCGTGCCGATCACGAGTCCCACCGTACTCGTGGCGTTTGCCATCACCGGCGGCGTACCAAACAGCAGCAGCACAGGAAACGTCACCAACGTCCCACCACCCGCGATGGCATTGATCGCTCCCGCAGTACAACCTGCGGCGCTGAGGGTGACGAGTTCGAGCGTGGTCATGTAGAGGAATGCGTGAGCTTTCCTTCATCATCAGCGAGTTTGCCACTCGAAGATTGCGGCGTGCTGACGCCCGCCGCTAAGCCAGAGCGCCTCCCTCGTAGAAGAAGACGTCAGCCTTCCTCCGAGCGTCGCCAAAACTCCGCTGCAGACAAAGCACCACCCTCGGCATGCTGACGCCCGCCGCTACGCCAGAGCGCCTCCCGCGTAGAAGAAGACGTGAGTCTTCCTCCGAAACGCCCCGAGCACCCCCTCAGCTCCGAATCATCACCGTGCCGAAATCCAGAGCCTTGCGCCCGGACGCATCCCGCACGCGGAAGGGCGCAGGCACCTCGTGGAATTGCTTCCGCCCATCGCCATCGGGCGATGCCACCGCCATCAGCATCCGCGCCTCACGCAGCACCTTCAGATGCTTCGAGATCAGGTCCGGCGTGCGTCCCAGCCGCGCCGCCAGCTCGATCACCGACAGCGCCTGCCCGCCCGCCAGTTCCCGCAGAATCCCAAACCGCGCCGGATCACTCGCCGCCCCCAGCACCTTCAGCGGATTGAGCAAAGCCGCAGCATCAGGAGCCGCAGGCAGAGCTGCCACCGGCACCAGCGCGGGCGCGGGAACCGGCATTTCTTGGGCAGGAGGTGCCGTACTCGGTTCGGCCGTTGGAGCAGGTGAGTCAGTCATGGAAATGGGTCAAAGTCACGGATCAAGCGGCCATAGCCGTCCATTCATAGCTTCCATTTACAAGAATCCAACCGCATGAAACACACTGGAAATTCACGGTTACAAGCGTGTCGCCGCCTGTATCAGGCATCCAGCTTCCTGTCACAAGCGTACCGCTGCTTGTAAAATACCGCCACTTTCATGTCACAAGCAGACATTCGCATGTATTGGCAACAAAACTCACTGTCACAAGCATACAGGTTCTTGTAAACACCCTCAAACTTGCTGTCACAAGCCTATCCATTCGTGTAAATCACGTCCAGATCGCTGTCACAAGCATACTGGTTCATGTAAATTGCATCGTTGGTGCTGATACATGCACCAAAACGCGTGTAAATGACGAAAAATGACAGTTTTCGTCTTCCTGGGGGTCAGAACCGGAGAAAATCAGGCCCCCATCACCCGCTCCCTCCACCGACGCACCTGCGCTTGCGCGTGTAGGAATTGCCCGAGTTGAGTTGCAGGTAGAGCTTCGCGCCGTGGCCTCGTGCGCGTCGTCATTGAACTCAATCCATGTCGATGCCCTGACCGCTCACCTTGAAGTCCGAGCAGATCGGGTCCGCGAGCGCCACGGTGGAACCGAGCGGAGCGAACCGGAACGAAGTGGAGATAGCCGAACAAAAAGACGCGATGATTTCTCTGCGGCAAATGGACAGGAGCGAAGCGACGTGCCCGAAGGGTGCGACCGGCAGGGAGCATCAAATGGAGTCGCCCACCAGCGCGCGTTCCTTGCTCTGGTTGCTCAGCTCGATGGCGGACTCCTCCTGCATGGCGCGCACCCACTGCTGAAACGGAGTAAGCCGCCCACTTCCGTCGATCACAAAGGCGGCAATCTCCGGGCTGGCGAAGCACTGCTCCAACTCATCCCAGAGCGGCACCCGCTGCTCGCAGCCCACGCAGATGATGCT
>JBDNIB010000237.1:0-3724 GCA_041688535.1 Prosthecobacter sp. | reverse complement strand
TTTCCACTCCGTGACCTGCACGGGATGGACTTCAAACTCCTTAGCGATTTGTTGCACTGTCTTGACGCCCTTGATGTCTTCCAAAGCCACTCGGGCTTTGAACATGGCGTCGTGTCTTTTACGTTTGGCTTTCACTGGGTATGTCGGGGTCTGGTGTAGAAATCCCAACCCGTAACCACCATAAACTCACAACTTTACTACTGGCCCGAATTTCGGGGTCCACCTCAATCAGCACGCAGGAGCCACAGCAGCCGACCATGATCGGCATCGCGGCCTCACCCGAAAACAACATGCTTTTCAAAAGATCAGGCCGGTAATGTCCAGTCTTGGACATGAAAGAGGCTGGCAATTGATCCGCGCCATAAACACCGATCACCGCAGGCAGGAGTGCCAGCAGAGAGAATGCCTGGCAGCGCTGAGCCTCGAACCGGCACCAGATCCCATAAGCGCCGATCAATCCTAACAAAAAGGTGATCAAGCAGGCAGCCTGCCCGGATTTTCCTGCCTCGGCAAGCATGTCGAAGATCGTCAACTCGTATGTCTCAAACTCGGCGTTCATGATTTGATGCCACGGTTTGTGGCGGCTTTCTCGAATGCCAATGCCGCCAACGTAAGGTGAACCATGAGTGCCACGACGCTCACTTTGAAGACCATGACGACCTCCTGCAGGCTCTCATGCAGTTGAACTGCAGTTTCAATGCTGCCCCAACGCCCGACATTGATGCCAAATTGATGATAGCGGACAATACCGAGGCTGATGCCAAGAAAAAACACCGCCAGCGAAGCTGTGAGCAGGGCCATGCGCCAGCGGTGGCCAGGCTGCTTTTTCAAAACGACGAGCCATCCTACCGTCACCACGACGGCGGGAATAAGAACAGGCAGCATGGACATCAAGACAGGCACTCGGCGTTAGAACTTGTTGGCGCGTTCATTTCTTGGGGTGGTATAGTGCTTTTGTCGCATCGCCGCCGACAAAGCGCAGTTCGATTTTCTGCGGTGTGTTCCGCAGTTGCAGGAGATTGGTCTGATCCTCAAAAAGATCGTCAAAGACGGCGTGGTGGAGGAAACAACCATCCAGACCCGCTGGGAGTGGCATTTCGAAATAGAGCGTCACCGCCGGATCACCGGTCTTGGCGTTGTCGTCATCCAATTCACGTCCCACCCACTCGATCTTGGCTGCTTTGCCTGCCGCATCCGTCACCACGAAGGTTTTGGCGAGGTAGGCCTGGATTTGGGCGTTGAATTCGGCGGCGGGCGTTTTGTCGAGGCGCAATTCGCGCTCGCCTTGCCGGATGAGGGCGAGTTCGAGGTCGTTGATGAAGACGGTGAGGCTGACTTCGAGCTTTTTCGTTTGCGGATTGTATTCGGCCTCGGTGGTGGATTGATGGAGCGTGTGGGCGCATAACCCCGCTGCAAATAGCACGGAAAACAGAAGAATGAGATAATGCAGTCTCATAAACTCCATCAAGGATGTTCCTCGTAGCGTACTCGGGCGGCCTGAATGACGGCGGGAGAAAGGCGAAAGCCCGTTGTTTGCAGCTTTTGCACCGCATCATCAAACACAATCAGCCCAGCCTGCGCCGCATCGGCGATCACAGCCGTCGTGCCGGTGATGGCGAGTCCCAACGCGGTGGCGACGGACCTGCCACGCTTCTCATCCAGAATCAGAATGGAAGCGGGCCGGTGATTCCACGCCAGCGTAATGGCACTCGCCTCCCCCGGCCCCAGCACGGCGGTTTCTTGAAGCAGCAACACGGGATCAACCATGACGGTGAGCCAGACAGGCGGCTGGCTGATCCAGTCACGCGGGGACGCAGGTGCTCCAGCATGCGCGCACTCCTGCCGGATGGATTCGGTGATGATCACCCGCTGAAACGACTGCGGCAGCACACCCATCAGCCCGGCCTCAGCCAGCGCGGACAAGGAAGATGTGTCGCAGATGATCAGCATCAGTTTTGGACGCGCAGCTTTGCCAGAGTTCCCAGGCCGGAGTTCAAGTCTTCAACCGTCGTGCCGGGCCAGGCACTCAACTTCGAGAGCAGGGCCTGCGCTTCCCACCGCGTCTCCAACCCCAGCATGCCACGCACCTGCTCCAGCGAGAGGCAGTCCAGCTCATATGCTTTCGCGGCGAGCGCTTCCAACGCGGCGCGGCTCAGATTGCCGAACTTGGCGGTCAGCTCGCCAGAGACATTTTCAGGGATGTCCACGGTCAAGGTCATGTTGAATGATTAACACATGGGCCTGTCGCCGCCACCGTTCATTTCTTTGGCTCCGCCTGCTTCTCATCCTCCTCCGCCGGCTTCGTCAGCTCGCGCAGCGGATTCACCGGCTTGTCGTCTTTGAAGAGCTGAAACTTGCTTTTCACCGGCCGACGGGGCCAGAAGTTGTTCTCCACATCGGTGTCCACGAGCTCCTGGCGCGGATCAAAGACCACGGATTTGAGTTCCTTCTTCGTGAGCAGGAGCTTGGAGGCTTTTTCGGTGTTGAAGCGCCAAATTTCGGCGGGGAGTTTCAGCTCCTCAATGCTGCCGTCGGTGTATTCGACCTTCAAGATCACCGGCGTGACGAGGCCGCCGACGTTGCTGAGCTCGATGAGGTAGAAGTTGTGCTGCGTCTGGAGCAACGCGGGATCAATCTTCTCCTCCTTCAGCTCCTTGATGAGCGATTCGAACTTCTTCTTCTCGCTCGGCAGCACGGTGGCGGTGTCGAAGCTGTCGTAGAAATCCTTCAGCTCGGGGAAGGCATCTATGCGTTTCGGCAGTGCGTAGTTCCGCTCCTTGGTGAGGGTTTGCGGCAGCTCGTCCTTCTCTTTTTTCTTCTTGGTGTTCTCGATTGCTGGATCACGCGTGTCGAGTTGCAGCCATTTCACTTCATCAACCGCGACATCGACGTGATCGACGCTGTAAAACCAGCCGCGCCAGAACCAGTCGAGATCGACACCGCTGGCGTCCTCCATGGTGCGGAAAAAATCACTCGGCGTGGGCCGCTTGAACATCCAGCGGCGGGCGTATGTCTTGAACGCGTGATCGAAGGCCTCGCGGCCGAGAATGTGCTCGCGCAAGATGTTTAGAGCGGCGGTGGGCTGGCCGTAGGCGTTCGGGCCGAGGTCGGCGATGGACTCCGAGTTCGTCATCACCGGCACGCGGTCTTTGAGCCGCATGTAGTCTGCCATGCCGCGCCCGTCGCGGCGGTGCTTCCAGTCGTTCTCCCATTCCTCCTCGGTGAGGTATTCGAGGAAGGAGTTCAACCCTTCGTCCATCCAGGTCCACTGCCGCTCATCGCTGTTCACGATCATCGGGAAGTAGTTGTGCCCGACCTCGTGAATCACCACGCCGATCAGCGCATACTTGGTCTTCTCAGGATAAGTTCCGTCTTTTTCAGGGCGCGGGCCGTTGAAGCAGATCATCGGGTATTCCATGCCGCCGACCGGGCCATGCACCGACCAGGCGACGGGATAGGGATAGGCGAAGGTGTAGCGTGAATAGACCTGGATCGTGTGCGCGATGGCATGCGTCGAATATTTGTCCCACAGCGGCATGCCTTCCTTTGGGTAAAGCGACATCGCCATCACCGGCTTGCCATTCACCTGCGCGCCTTCGACCGCCATCGCGTCCCACGCGAACTTGCGCGACGAAGCGAAGGCAAAATCACGCACGTTGTCCGCCTGAAACACCCAGGTCTTCTTGCCCTTCGGCTTCCCCTGCTCTGCCGCCTTAGCTTCCTC
>JBDNIB010000236.1:0-1408 GCA_041688535.1 Prosthecobacter sp. | reverse complement strand
GAAGGACGCCCGACCGAAAAGGAAATCCTCACCTGCCGCATGACGGACCGCCCATTGCGTCCGTTGTTCCCGAAAGGCTACCTCTACGACACCCAGGTGGTTGCCATCCTGCTCAGCGCAGACGGCGAAAACGATCCGGACATCTGCGCCATGAACGGTGCCTCCGCCGCGCTTTGCGTTTCGGACATTCCGTTCGCAGGCCCAGTCGGTGCCGTGCGCATCGGCCGCATCAATGGTGAGTTCGTCGTGAACCCGACCCAGAGCCAGCGCCTCGAAAGCGATCTGGACCTCGTGTACGTCGGCAACAAGACCGAAGTCGTCATGATCGAAGGCGCTGCCAACGAAATCCCAGAAGCAGAGTTCGTCAAAGCCCTCCACTTCGCGCAGAGCGAAGTCGTGAAGCTGGTCGTCGCTCAGGAAGAACTGACACGTCTCGCCGGCAAGGCGAAGCGTGAAGTTCCGCTGATGCTGGTCAAAGATGAGCTGCTTGAAATCGCCTATGCTATCGCTGGCGACCGCATCGAAAGCGCTCTCTACACCCCTTCCAAGGTGGCTCGCGGCAAAGCCGTCGGTGCTCTCAAGGACGAAGTCGAAACCGCCATCAAGGCCAAGTTCCCCGAAGCCACTGGCTTTGAGATCAGCCAGGCCTTCGATTACCTACAGAAGAAAGCCTTCCGCATCTCCATCCTCGACAAGCAGAGCCGTTGCGACGGCCGTGGAATCGATCAAATCCGTCAGCTTTCCGGTGAAGCCTCCGTGCTGCCCCGCACGCATGGTTCTGCCAGCTTCACTCGCGGCGAAACGATGGCCCTTTCCATCGCCACGCTCGCTCCAGCGGACGAAGCTCAGGAAATGGACACCTACGCCGGTGGCCCTGAATCGAAGCGCTTCATCCTGCACTACAACTTCCCGCCGTTCTCCGTCGGTGAAACCGGCCGCTTCGGTGGTCAGAATCGTCGTGAAATCGGCCACGGTGCTCTCGCCGAACGCTCCATCGAGCCGGTGATCCCAGCGAAGGCAGACTTCCCCTACGCCATCCGCGTGAGCAGCGAAGTCATGGAGTCCAACGGCTCCACCTCGATGGCCTCCGTCTGCTCCGGCGTCATGGCCCTCCTCGATGCAGGCGTGCCGCTCAAGCGCCCCGTCGGCGGCATCAGCGTCGGTCTCGTCACCGAGTTCGATGGCGACAACATGAAGCGCTACCTGACGATGCTCGACATCATCGGCAGCGAAGACCACTTCGGCGACATGGACTTCAAACTTTGCGGCACCAGCGAAGGCGTCACCGGCTACCAGCTTGACCTCAAGCTCCCCGGCCTGCCTTTGCGCATCCTCGAAGAAGCCATCGTCAAGGCCAAGGAAGGCCGCACGCAGGTGCTCTTCGCCATGGCGCAGGCCATTGCTGAAG
>JBDNIB010000235.1:0-3704 GCA_041688535.1 Prosthecobacter sp. | reverse complement strand
CGAGAATGCGCTCGTTCACAAACACACCGCGCACCACGGGCGAGGTGCTAGTGCCGTCGGCGGTCACCTTGAGAATGGCACCCTGCGTGATCAGGCCGCCGCGAATTTTCTCCTGCGTCGTTGGCAGCGAGACCTTTTGCAGACCACCACCCGGCTGCACGGTCACATCGGAGCGGTAGTGCCGTGCGAGACGGCCATTGAGGAAGGCGAAATCAGAATCCACGAGGTTCGTGATGCCGAGATTCTGCGTGATGAGCTCGCGCACATAGGCGCGGGTTTCCTGCACCATGGATTCCTGCATGACCGGGTCGAAATTGCGGAACTGGCGCGGATCGGGCGAGGTGAAATCAATCTGCTTCAACTTGAGCCACTGGTCAGTGAAGCTGCGGACGAAGCGCTCGGACTTTTCGTCCGTGAGCAGGCGCTCGACCTGTTGCTTGAGCGCGGCGGGCTGGTGCAGCTTGTTGGTGTCGGCCAGTTGCGTGAGCTGCGCGTCCGGCATGCTGACCCACAACGCATAACTGAGCCGCGCGGCGATGGCGTGATCGTCGAGATCGCCCGGTGCCTCGATGAACGTGAGGAAACGTGGCGAGCATAGCATAGCGCGGTAGCCAGCCCGCAGCGCCTCGGCGGGCGGCAGCCCTTCCTTCAGAGCCGCGTGGCCGATTTCTAGATACGGCGCGAGCTGCTCTGCCGTGACGGGGCGACGGAAGGCGCGTGCGGCGAATTGCGCGAGGAGTTTTTTCAGCGCGGCAGCGGGATCAGCTTTCGCCGTTTTCAGATCGACATCGCCAAACAGGCGTTGCCGAACGGTGGCACGATCCGCCATGCGGAAGACACGCTCCATCTCGATGCCGTGATGCGCGATGCCGGCGAAGCCTTCCTTTTGCAGATTGCGGCCGACGAAGGAGACGTTGCCGCCCTTTGCGCCAGTCGGGGCACGGCGGAGCTCGGCGTCGTTCGGTTTCAGCTCCAGCATGTGGCCCTTTTGCATCCAGGCATCAAAGACGAGGTCTTTCGGCTTCGCACTGGCCTCCACGAGGCCGATCATGAATAGCAGCGGCGCGGCGGACGAGTACTCGCCAGAACGCAGCGTGCCCCACACCGCGCCTTCCTTGCCAGGATTGATCGCACGGACATCGCGCAGCGTGATGCGGTACCAGCCGTCGGCCGGAGCGCTGGTCACGGGCATGCGGCCGAAGAACTGCAGCGTGATCGGCCAGGAGATGCTCTCGCCATTGCGCAGATCGGGGCCGCGGTAGTTGCCGCCACGATTGCGCGTCAGCATTTCCGGCGTGAACTGCTTTTGATAAACCGCGTCGCCCTCCAGCGCACGGGTGAACGCCTCTTCTAGCGCCAAGTCAGCGACATCAAGATAACGCGCGAGCTGGAAGTGGGAGAGCTGCTGCCCCTTTGCCACTGTCTCGAAGCCCATGAACGAGGGATCTTCCGGCAGCAGGTCTTTGAGCGGGATCTCGATGCCGAGCAGGTCGTGCATCGTGTGTTCATACTCCGTGCGCGTCAGCCGGCGGCTGCGCACCCGGCCATTCGCGGCGATGTCCGCTTGGTCCGCCGCGAGCAGCGGCTGGCTCAAACCTGCGACAAAGGATTTCAGCGCAGCCGCCTCGGGGCGCGGTTTTTTCGCTGGGGGCATCTCGCCATTGTGCACGCGCTCAACCACGCGCTGCCAGACCGCGAAATTGTCACTGTTTGTGGGATCGAACGCGAGATCGGCCAGGTTGAGGTCTCCTTTGCTCACATCCGCGTCATGGCACTCGGTGCAATGCTGCTCCAAAAACGGCAGCAACAGCGGCGGCACGTTCGCGGCTTGGGCGGATGAGTTCGCCAGCACCAAAGTGACGCTGACGAGAGTGCTGAGGGGGAATTTCATGGGGGCGCATCCAAACGTCGGCAATATCGCCTTTTTTCGGCTCTTTTCATGCCTTTGCTTGCCTGCGCTGAACCAGGACACCTTGCGATTGCGCAACGGCAGCGCCGCGTCTAGCTCTCACGCCCTCGCTACACTCCGCAATATGTCCGCCAAGATCATCTACACCCTCACCGACGAAGCTCCCCTCCTGGCCACCTACTCGTTCCTGCCCATCGTGCAGGCGTTTACCAAGACGGCAGGCATCGAGATCGAAACGCGCGACATTTCGCTGGCGGGCCGCATTTTGGCGCAGTTTGGGTTGCAGGAAGACGATTTGAGCTACCTCGGCAAGCTTTGCCTGGAGCCGACGACCAACATCATCAAACTGCCGAACGTCTCCGCCTCCCAGCCGCAGCTCAAGGCCGCTATCGCCGAACTACAGAGCAAGGGCTACGCCGTTCCGAATCTGCCCGAGAACCCACAAACCGACGCCGAAAAGGACATCAAGGCCCGCTACGCGAAGGTCCTGGGCAGCGCGGTGAATCCTGTGCTGCGTGAGGGCAACAGCGACCGCCGTGCGCCGAAAGCAGTGAAGGATTACGCGCGGGCACATCCGCACTCGATGGGCAAGTGGTCCGCCGATTCGAAGACCAGCGTCGGCACGATGGGCAAGGACGACTTCTTCTCGAATGAGAAATCCGTCTGTGTGCCCGCAGCCACCGAAGTAAAAATCGAATTCACCGGCAATGACGGCAGCACGAAGGTCCTGCTGCCCAAGCTCGCGCTCAAGGCCGGCGAGATCATGGACGCCACGAAGCTGAGCAAGAACGCGCTCGTCGCCTTCATCGAAAGCCAGATCGCCAAGGCGAAGGCCGATGGCGTGCTCTTCTCGCTGCACATGAAGGCCACCATGATGAAGGTGAGCGATCCCATCATCTTTGGCCACGCCGTTAGAGTCTTCTTCAAAGATGTCCTCGCCAAGCACAGCGTCGCACTCGCGGAGATCGGCGTGAATTTGAACAACGGCTTCGGCGACCTCGTCGCGAAGCTCGACAAGCTCCCCGCCGACAAGAAAGCCGAGATCGAAGCTGACATTCAGGCTGCTTACGCGAGCGGTCCCGCGCTGGCGATGGTCAACAGCGACAAAGGCATCACCAATTTGCATGTGCCGAGCGATGTCATCGTCGATGCCTCCATGCCCGCGATGATTCGCGGCGGCGGCAAGATGTGGAACGCCGCAGGCAAGGAGCAGGACACGCTCGCCGTCATCCCGGACAGTTGCTACGCGGGCGTGTATCAGGCGACGATCGACTTCTGTAAAAAGAACGGCGCACTCGATCCGAAGACCATGGGCAGCGTGCCGAATGTCGGCCTCATGGCGCAGGCCGCCGAAGAATACGGCAGCCACAACAAGACCTTCGAAGCCCCCGCCGACGGCACCATCCGCGTCACCGATAGCGCAGGCACCGTGCTCCTCGAACACACCGTTGATACTGGCGACATCTGGCGCGCTTGCCAGACCAAGGACGCGCCGATTCAGGATTGGGTGAAGCTCGCTGTGAAACGCGCCCGCGCCTCCGGCGTGCCCGCCATCTTCTGGCTCGACAAGGCCCGCGCTCACGACGCCCAGATCATCGCCAAGGTGGAGACCTATCTCAAAGATCACGACACCACCGGCCTCGACATCCGCATCCTGCCGCTCGCCGCAGCCTGCACCTTCTCGCTGGAGCGCATCGTCAAAGGCGAAGACACCATCTCCGTCACCGGCAACGTCCTGCGCGACTACAACACCGACCTCTTCCCGATCCTCGAAGTCGGCACCAGCGCCAAGATG
>JBDNIB010000234.1:0-2079 GCA_041688535.1 Prosthecobacter sp. | reverse complement strand
TTTTTGACGGGGATTGACGACGCGGGCGGATCGTATCCGAGCGGCCCTAAACGAGTTCGAGAATATTTCTGGGCAAAAATCCGCACGGCCCCAGTTTCGGCCCGTTCGCGTCAATCAAACAATTCAAATCAATCCTCTGGTATGGCTGTTGCGACATGAGACCAATCAAATCCTCCAATATTCTGGGACAATTCCCAGGCATGGGATTCGCAACAGGCAGCGCCGGTCAACTCTACTACTAATAAGATGATCACACTACGCACCAGTCTCATCGGACTCAAGCCAGCGACCCAACTGGAGGAACACCGCAAGGCGGAACTCGGCCTGACCACCCACGCACCGCTGGTTTCTGCTGAAATGCGCGGCCAGCTCATCGGCCTCAAAGACCGCATCGAAGCGGTGCAGTCCGTCACGTCCGCGTGGGCAAGATGCCTGGCGTTTTTCAGGCTTGCTCGTCCTCCTCACCCGCGCAGCATGACGCGGATTAAGACAAGGATTAGGAGGGGCGCACTTGATGCGGGGGCGGCAATGTTGAGCCTGAGCATCGCCTCATGCGGTGTACTGAATTTGGGGTGCTGGCTGGGCTCGATTTTTTGGAAAAAATCGGCCACGATGAAGGCCTCGTGTCATTCGGCGGCATAGCCTGAATGTCATCGGCCTTGCGGCTGCGACATGCGGTTTGACCGAATTGGCAACGTCGCTAGTCTCCGCTGATGATTCTTCATGCCAGACTGCACGGCGGCAGCAGCCGCCGTTTCACCGCCATCGTCCCTGCCGAACTCAACACCGGGTGGGACGCGGCATGAATCGGGTGTTCATCATCGCCGGTGAAATCAGCGGCGACACGCATGGTGCCGGCCTGCTGCGTGAATTGAAGCTGCTGGAGCCAGACCTACGGGTCATCGGCCTCGGCGGCACGCGCATGCGCGAGGTCGCGGGCGACGGCATCGAGGACTGGGTGGAGACAGCGGGCGTCGTGGGCCTGTGGGAGGTGGTGAAGATGTACGGCTACTTCAAGGAGAAGCTGAACGCGGTGCTGGACGCCATCCTCGATCAAAAGCCGGAGGCAGTGATTTTGGTCGATTACCCCGGTTTCAATCTGCGCCTGGCCAAGGCGTTGCGCACTGGCGGCTACAAAGGCCGCATCCTCTACTACATCAGCCCGCAGGTCTGGGCCTGGAAGAAGGGCCGCGTGAAGACGATGGCACTGGTACTCGACCTGATGATCTGCATCTTCCCCTTTGAGAAGGAGTTCTATGAAACCAGCGGCCTGCGCACCGAGTTCAGCGGCCATCCTATGGTGGACCGCGTGGTTACGCTGAAACGTGACTGGAAGCGCGAGCCGGAACTGGTGGGCTGGTTCCCCGGTAGTCGTCTGAATGAGGTGCGCCGTTTGTTTCTGCTGATGATGGACGCCGCCAAGGCGATCAAACTGGCCGTGCCGAATGCCCGCTTCGCCGTTTCAGCGGCGAATGAGACGCTGGCTGGCTGTATGCGCACCATGGCAGACGAGCATGGCATGCCCGAGGCGAAACGCTGGATCGAAACCGGCACCGTCTATGATCTGATGCAACGGGCGACGGTGGGCGCGGTGGCCTCTGGCACCGCCACGCTGGAAGCGGCCTGCTTTGGCCTGCCCTACGCGGTGGTGTACAATGTGAGCTGGCCCACCTTCGTCATCGCCAAGCTGGTGGTTCACATCAAACACCTGGGCATCGTCAACATCCTCGCCAAACGCGAGGTGGTGCAGGAACTGATTCAGGGCGACCTCAACGCCGACTCACTGGCCCGCGCCATGGTCGATCTCCTTGGCGACGAGTCCAAACGTCGGCAGCTCCAAAGCGATCTGGCCGCCGTGGTGGCGAGCCTGGGCAGCGGCGGTGCCTACACTCGCGCAGCCGCTGCCGTGCATGAGTGCCTGACGGCTTGAGCAGGTGAGGTCCAAAGATGTTGGGGGCGGACGCATCTTCATCTTGCAGGCTTGCAACGGGAGTGCTTTGTGACGCCCCCCGAATGCCTGCCAACGCCACCACCGCTGAAATCGTCGCCGCCATGCGTGCGGCGCAGCGCATCGCCGTC
>JBDNIB010000233.1:0-6876 GCA_041688535.1 Prosthecobacter sp. | reverse complement strand
TGGGGCCGTCGTATTCGACGTACTTGATGGGTTCACCGCTTAAACCATGCCAATGCAGTGAGTGGCCTTCAAAAAGTCAAACATAAAGTTTGGGGTGGTCACTTGTCTTTTTCTGAATCTCGGCTCTTAATGGCAGCGATTCGTATGAAAGCGTTACTCTTCCTCGCTGATAACGACGTGGTGAAAGCCGCGCCTGAGCGAAGAGCTATTCCGACACGGCACGCTCCGCTTGGGGCTTGGGGCTTGGGGCTTGGGAAAGCTGGCGGATGTTTCCTACTGTTAAGGGTGAAAGTGCGGTATTCATCGGTTTTATTTGCACTTCCACAGGTGGTTTGGTTCAAATCACGGGTGATCTCGGTGGAATCACCGATTCGGACGCCATTTTTACTGGTGATCTCCGCCGGAGCACGGGTTCGGATGGCGCTTTCACCGGCCATGATAACGCCCCAACCACTTCGGATGCCATTTCTACCCGTGAAAACGCGATACTCACCGGTTTGGGTAGCCTTTCCATCGGTGGCTTCAGAACGCTCACCGGTGAAAGCGGAGAGTCTTGGCATGGAGCTGGGAGCATGGAGAGGAAGGCGGACGAGGGCGTCCACGCTCCGAACCGACCGAGCCCCCCCGAGAACGTCCAACATCGAACTTTCAACGCTCAACGCTCAACGTTCAACGCTCTACGCTCAACGCTCAACGCTCAACGCTCGACGCTCAACGCTCAAGGCTCAACGCTCAACTCTCAACGCTCAACGTTCAACGCTCAACGCTCAACGCTCAACGCTCAACGCTCAACGCTCAACGCTCAACGCTCAACGCTCAACGCTCAACTTCTGAGAACCCTCAACGATCATGAAAAAAGACTACATTCCTGACAGCGCCCAGAACCTCGTGAACTGGACGACAAACTACCTCGCTGAGATCGACGCCATCGCCACCCGCAATGCCGCCACGCTTGCCCACTAAGCCCACCGTTCCGGCATTTGCTGGCGGAACTCCGACAAGAACAGGAACAGGAACAGGCCACTTCGATTCTGGCGTGATGGATAAGCAAGGAATGATGCACGGATTTGACCCCGAAACTCAAGAGCCTTACACAATGGATTTCGAAGATTGGAAGGAGCGTTATCCAGACTTTGATGAAACGCAGTACTGCGTGATATGCGAAGGAAACGAATAATGAAACGGCTGATCATTTCAATTCTCTGCTTGCTTGCAGTATCAGGATTTCTCGCGCGATGCGCAGGAATTGAGTATTCATTGTGCAACTTGCATGGAAGAGAAAAGTCGAGCTTTAGCTCGCTGTCACCACACGACTTCAATGGAATTTTTGGTGGCAAGTTAGGCTCGTTGTCGTCTCTCGTTGTCAACGTGGTCAAAGTATATAACGATAAATTTTATGTCAGAACCCTCATTGATGAGAGGGAGGTAAAGTGCATTATTTTCCCCCAAAGTGAGCCCCCCGCGATGCCATCTATGGGGGACAATCTAAAGATCACATTTTTTGAGCAGATCGTTCAACGCGGAGCATCAGAAGACGTGTACAGCCATCTCCATCAAAGCGCAGTGCGCAAAAAACACGATCCGCCGGGAGGTGATGGATCTCTTCGATTTGAGTTTCAATTCAACGTCCTGGACATTACCAAACTGCCGTAGTGGGAAAATTTTAGCAACTGATGCGTTATGCCAACCACCCTCGAACAACTCCAATACGGCTTTGACCGTGACAGCCAACGTACCTGGCGGCAACGGGCAACGACTCAGGGCTGGGACAACGCCTATTCCTATGATTCTCTCAGTCAGGTGACGGGGGATAATCGCGGTGATCTCAATCTGGCCCAGACCACAATCGCGGGCGTTCCTGCCAATGGTTCTCGCTGGGATTATGACGAGACGGGGAACTGGCATGGGTATCAGACACTTGAGAACGGAGCAGTAGTGTTGAATCAAAGCCGCACCCACGACAAGGGCAACCGCCTCATGGAAGTGGAAGGCGCAGCAGCCATGCGCACGGATCGTGCCGGGCGGATGATCCAGGCCGTCCCCGGCCCTCAGCAGGATTGGAGCCAGTCTTGGCAAATCACCTGGGATGCCTGGAGCCGCATCACCCAAGTGAGCCATACCGAGGGCAATGAAATTCACCGGTATGAATATGACGGCATCACTCGGCGGATCACTCGCACAAATGACCAAACCGGTGTAACGCTCCGCAGCTATTACAACGACGGATGGCGCCCGGTGGAGGAGCGCAAGAACAGTGAAACGACTGCCAGTGCCAGTTCCCTCTGGGGTGCCCGGCATCGGGATGACTTGGTGAGGCGTGACCGTGCGGTGGGCGGCACCGCACTCAATGAAACGCGCTACATACTGATGGACTATTTCAGCCCTGCAGCGATCACCGATGGAAGCGGTGCCGTAAAGGAACGCTACCAGTTTAGCGCCTTCGGCCTGCGAACGATCTTGAATCCAGACTACACGCCAAGAACCAACAGCGAATGCGGCATGGCTTTCTCCTTCCAAGGGCATTTCGAAGACGCTGAAACCGGTTGGATGAATTATGGCTATCGTTATTACCTACCCAGTCTCGGAAGATGGGCATGTAAGGATCCCATTGAGGAAGAAGGCGGCTGGAATGTCTATCAGATGGTGGGCAACAATGCGGTATCAAAGGTTGACCTTTTCGGCCTAGCCGACAGCGATAATACATGCCCAACATCAGATAAAGGAAAAGACAATGGAGGTGATAAAGGAGGTAAATCAAAGGGTGGAGTTAAAGCACCGCCAAAGCCTAAAGGCCACAAAGGATTCCACCACTACGGGAATTGGGGCGGTCCTGGTTGGGCAGACCGTGGCTGGAATTCGGAAAACGGGTTGCTGCCTCCCTATAATAAAAGCGCACCTCCCGTTGATAAGCGGGACAAGTGTTACAAAGATCACGACTATTGCATTGCAGAGTGTGTGACTGGTGAAGATTGCCCTTGCCCAGAGGATAAAAAGGAGGTCAGCGATTGCATCGAAAAATGTGATCATGCGCTAGCCGACTGTTTGAGAGACGCCGGGGTAAAAGGCATGGAACCTTGGATGTTCGACACAATGATTCCCTGGCTAGTTCATTAATATGAAAAGTCGCATTTTATCACAGGCACTTATCGCGAGTCTCTGCATGGGCTGCAATTCGCTAAACACCATGAACACATCTGATTCAGCAAAACCAATAGCACACCACACTGTCATGTCGGCAGGCCAAGAGATTGCTTTTGAAAACCCAAATGGCTCAGGTAGAATCATTTATCTCTCCGAATTTAGCAGAAGATATGTGATCGATGGCCAGAGTCATGACGTCAAGCTGGTGCAGCGCACCGAACCATGGCGACATCAGAATGGAATCTATAACCCCGGAGAATCTTGGGGGCCATTATCACTCGATGACGGAATCGCTGCGCGGTTTGTTGTTGAGGAATCTGAGCTTCGATTCAGCACAAATGAAGAACGTGATTGTTTTTTTAAAGAGGGCGCTAGCTATGCCAAATGGGTCAGCGGTGATCAGGGACTCGTGCTGGGATTTGATTCATCACCTGCGCGAGATCAAATCAACGTATCTCTCTATCAGTGCTTCATATCTGGAAAACCCATGAAAGACCTGTCTCCAGAATACAAACATGTTGGCTTTGTACGGCGGCGATAACCACAGGCGGCCTTTCATGATACAAATATTGATTTCAAAGTCTCTCCACCATGCCAACCACTCTTGAACAACTTCAATACGGTTTTGACCGTGACAGCCGCCGCACTTGGCGGCAGCGGGCAACCACACAAGGCTGGGACAATGCCTATGCCTACGATTCTCTGAGCCAGGTGGCTGGCGACAATCGCGGTAATCTCAATCTGGCACAGAATGCCATCGCTGGAGTGCCTGCCACAGGCTCGCGCTGGGACTATGACGAAACGGGTAACTGGCAAGGCTACCAAATGCTTCAAAATGGTGCTGCTTCTCTCGAACAAACTCGCACCCATGACAAAGGAAACCGCTTGATGGAGATTCAGGGTGCGGCAGCCATGCGCACAGATCGCGCAGGGAGAATGCTCCAAGCGGTTCCTGGTCCTCAGCAGGATTGGAGCCAGTCCTGGCAAATCACCTGGGGTGCCTGGAGTCGCATCACACAAGTGAGCAATTCCGAAGGCAATGAGATACACCGCTACTCCTACGACGGCATCACACGACGGATCACTCGCACCAACAATCAAACAGGCGTGACCCTACGCAGCTACTATAACGACCAGTGGCGTCCGGTGGAGGAACGCAAGAACACCGGAACCGCGGCGGAACTGAGCTACCTGTGGGGTGCCAAGCACCGGGATGACCTGATCCGGCGCGACCGTGCGGTTGGAGAAACAACGCTCAATGAAACGCGCTACATCCTGATGGATTACTTCAGCCCGGCGGCGATTACGGATGCAGCGGGAGCAGTAAAGGAACGTTACCAGTTTAGCGCCTTCGGTCTGCGGACGATCTTGAATCCCGACTTCACGCCGAGAACCAGCAGCGAGAGCGGCATGGAGTTTGGGTTCCAAGGGCAGTTTGAGGACAGCGAGACGGGCTGGATGAATTACGGGTACCGATATTATTTACCTGCCCTCGGCAGGTGGAGCTGCAAGGATCCAATTGAAGAAAGCGGAGGCAATCATCTGTATCAGTTTGTGGATAATGATCCTTTGCATGCCTTAGATCATCTTGGTTTGAAAAAAACAATTGAGTGCAACCGGTGCAAAGGAGATGGAAAGCAAAACTGCAAAACGTGCGGACGGGAAGAGGATCGAAGTTTTTTGTTTTTCCACTGGACTTCAAAGAAAGACTTTGGATTCAAGGCCAACCAAACCGGCTATGGTGGTCGTGGTCGCATTCCAGAAGGCAACTACGAGATCAACAGAAAACGCCAAGACCAATACGACCCCAAAAAAGACATATACCTACCAGGATGGTGGGGAATTAATTCCCCAGGCCAGGATCCCACCAATGTCAACCACCCTGGAACGGGCCTTCGGCAGGGCATCATGATCCACGAGGGCACAGATGGTAAGAAAGGACCAGACTCAACAGGTTGCATGACCTGTTCTGGCAAAGACTTGGGCAAGCTATTCAAATGGTTTGATAGCAACGAGAAAAAGAATCAAAAACAACCCACATGTAACATCAAAGATGTCGAATGTGGCGTCGATTGTAAAACTGGCTTAGTGAAAGAACCTGACGAGCCACAATGCCCTGATTAACATGAAAATACTCATCTCATCAATTAGTCTGATCTGGCTACTCTCGCTTACGGCATGCTCAACCAGACGAAATGGCTTCTTGTTTTCCAGTATGTTCGAGAGCCAATTGTTTCCTAACTGGACAACAATGGACTATTTGATACCTCCAGATCGTGACAGGCGGTTTGGCGATGAAAAAACAAACTCATACACGCTCAAAGAAAGCTGGGGTGACCAACAAATCACAATTAAATTCACGATATGTAAGTTGATACACTCTCCAAACGATTGGATCGTTTCAGGTGATGTCCCGAAAGGTGATAACACCTATTTTACCCGCATGACTGTGGAGTTTGAGGATGGTAAAAAATGCGAAGTGCCAAAGTATTTTTTGGTGAGACTCGCAAATCCGATACCCGAAAGTGTGGCGATCATGCGCGTTCATTCGAGTTTGGAAATAAGTAACGATTTCCTAATTGCAATGGAAGGAGGCGACGGGGAACGAGCATGGCAATCTGGGGTTTTGATATCGAAGACTAGCGATCCGCAATTTGTCCCCCCCCTCATTGATTACGCCCGAGTCTCGCATGTCCTGAATAATCGACGAATAACACCACATCATTAGTTTTTCAACATCATGCCAACCACGCTCGAAGGAAAATGACGTCAGGCTGCAACAAATTGAAAAAATCGTGAACGGCTTTGATGACAAACCCTTAGCACAACCTCTGTAATGCTATCTTCAGTACCATTAATTTTACCATGAAGTCTTTCGTCACAACTTATCCAGTTAAGGTTCTATCGCTGATTTTTTTGTTTTTGGCTTTCCTCATGATGCCAGGATTTGCCGAAGAGCCGGCATTCAAGTCTCCTGCGGCTATCAAAGCCAAGGAACGTTACCAACAGAGTGTCGGTGCTGTCTCCAAACGTTTTATCAATGAGCTGGATCGTAACCTTCAATTTTCCATGCAGGCCGGTCAGCTTGAAGAGGCAAATCAAATCCAGAAGGCGAAAAAGCAGGCAGCCGCGGGGGTCCCAGTGGCTGTGGACTTCAAGAGGCCCAGCCTGATTGCTTCACGCAATTCGTATCGTGATGGGTTTGTTGCCGCCAAGGGCCAGTATTATCGCGATCTTGAACCTGCGCTTCGTGAAGCGACTAAAGCTGGTGATCTGCAAGACGCGAACATGATCGACACCGTTCTCAAGGCATTGGCGGTCGAACTCGCGGATGGAAAAATCACAGGCAAAGTCAGCAACGGCCTTTGGCTGAGCATTGGAGGCAAACGGACGCTATGGGAGAATGAAACCGTCACCCTGCCTTCCAACAAGACCCCTGTCGTTATGGAAGGAGTGTTGTTGTTGTCCGGTAAAGTGCGCAGTGTGAAGCTACGCTCAGCCAGCCCCAGTGGCAGTGAACGCCTCAAATTCACGGTGGATGGCAAGCTGCGTGAATTTCAAATGGAGGGCAATCATCGCTATGTCGTTGCCGAGCCGCAGCCGGGAGCGGATAAAATGCGATTGCGCCTGGGAGACTCGATCGCTGCCAACGAATGGTCTTTTGGGCCTTTAGAGTGGTCGATCAACGACGGCAAATGGCGCGAGATTCCACAGCAAAGTCTCATCGCAGTGGAT
>JBDNIB010000025.1:0-6229 GCA_041688535.1 Prosthecobacter sp. | reverse complement strand
TTCCGTGCCTTCCGTAGGCCCAACATCCGGATCAAGGACGAACAACCGTCAACCACTGTCATCCACCGTCAACGCCGCGAGCGGCCTCCACCCCATGTTCGACCCCACCCTTCCCGCCAACGACTCACCGCTGGTTTCTGCTGAAATGCGCGGCCAATTCAACGGCCTCAAAGATCTCATCGACGCGGTGCAGTCCGTCCGCCGACGTGCAGGTGGATGGGGTGGACACGCTGAACCCTGGCGATGCCGCTAGCGTGAGCCTCAGCGTCATCGGCAGCGTGCTGCATTTCAGCTTTGGCATCCCGCGTGGGAATGATGGCGCGAGTGCGACGCCGGTGACGAGCTACCTCGTGGATGCGACGAACACGCTGGACCCCGGCACGGCGGCGGCGGCGCAGGTCAGCTTTGATGGCAACAACGTGCGCTTCATCTTCGACATCCCCCGCAGTTTTGACGGCCAACCGGGCGGCGACGGCCAGCCGGGCGAGGTGACGAACGCGGATCTGAGCAGCGCCATCGACGGCACGAGCGCGAACACCAACGCAGTGGACACGCTGGACACGGCGCCGAGTGATCCGCCGACCTTTGCCGATTACGAAGCGCTGCGCGCGGCATTCAATGCGCTCGTGCTCGCGGCGCGGCGCTAAAGTAGCGCGGCGCTTGAACGCGCCGCTGCCGCCGCGACCGCGAAAGCCAGCGGTCGATTGGTACACCGGGTCACCCGGCGGCGCGGGAGATGGTGGACTCGAAGCCGCTGCGTGAGTTGAAACTCGGTGCGGCTTGATTTCGCGTTGTATTCCCATTCTGTCCGTGACTGAATAGCGCCATGCCCGCCGCTAAAGCGCCCACCAGCCTCCGCCGCCTCTTTGATGAGATCGGCACCGTCGATCAAGTCGGCATCGAGGAACGTGTGGCGAAGTACCCCACGCGCAGCCTCAAGAAGAAGTCGAAGGTCTTTGGCCTGCGCCTCGCCGTGACGATGGTCGATCTCACCACACTCGAAGGCAAGGACACGCCCGGCAAAGTGGCCTCGCTTTGCCAAAAAGCCCTCACTCCGCATGACGTGGGCGACATTCCGCCCACCGCGGCCGTGTGCGTCTATCCCGCAATGGTGCAGCACGCGAAGAAGCACGTCGGCGGCACGAGCGTGAAGATCGCCTCTGTCGCGACGGCGTTTCCATCGGGGCAAGCTCCGCTCAAGACGCGTCTGGCCGAAGTCCACGCTGCCGTGAACGACGGGGCCGATGAAATCGACATGGTGATCAATCGCGGTGCCTTCCTCAGTGGCGAATTCGGCCGCATGCAGGATGAGATTTCCGCCGTGGTCGAGGCCTGCGGCAAAACGACGCTGAAGGTCATCCTCGAAGTCAGTGAACTCGAAACCTACGACAACATCCGTGCCGCCAGCTTCCTCGCTATGCGGGTGATCCGGCCGAACGACTTCATCAAGACCAGCACCGGCAAAACGTCATCGAACGCCACGCTCGGCAACAACCAGGTCATGCTGGAGGCCATCCGCGATCATTTCCTCGCAACGGGCGTCCCCATCGCCATGAAACCTGCGGGCGGCATCCGCACGGCCAAGCAGGCGCTGCAATTTCTCATCGCCGTCAAAGAAACCCTCGGCGACGACTGGCTGAACAATCGCCGCTATCGCTTCGGCGCATCGGCCTTGCTCAATGATCTCGTCCGCCAGCTCGAAAAGGAGCGCACCGGTGCCTATCAAGCGCCGTGGAATTTCAGCGAGGCGACGGAGGGGTATTGACGGCTCGAATCGTCACTCATCCCATTGACTGCGCTGCACGCCGATGAAGGTCATACCGACGCCGACGATGACGTGGATGAAGAGGACGAAACCGGCGATGGCGGGCGTGACGAGAGTGGTGTCCGTGACCTGGCGCACGGCGTCATAAAACGCGGTGCTGCGCATGCTGGTGAGGCTGCCGCTCCAGCTCCAAAATGCGGCGATCAGCGGCTGCACCCAGTTTTCCAGCCAGTCCGGCAGCGTGAGCACCGCGCCGGAGAGCGGCAGTTGGAAGCCAACGAGGTAGATGCACAGGATGGTGGCCTTCTCCGGTGTCTTGCTCAGCGCGGAGATGCCGAGACAGACGCTCGTCATCGCGGCGGAGGCGAGGGTGAGCAGCACGAGCTTGATGACCAGATCCCCCGGCAGTCCGCCCACGACCATATCGACAAAAAATCCCATCCATAAACTCTGCGCGAGCACAAAGACGCCGAGGAAGATCACCTTGCTGCCGACATAGGCGAAAGGGTGCAGGCCACCGAGTTTTTCACGCTCCAGGATCAACCGCTCGGAGGCGATCTCCCGCGCGGCGTTGTTGCTGGCCATCAGCGTGACCAGCACGACCTGGAGCATGATCAAACCGGAGACGAGACCGCCGGCCTTGAGTTGCTCCTGCTGGAACTTGGCCTGACTTTCCATTTCCACCTTCACATTTTCGTCCTGATGTGTCGAAAGCGCCCGCAGCGGCTTGATGCCATCCAGCGCAAAGATCACCACCAGCAGCGGGAAACCCAGCAGCATGGCCAGATGCAACCAGACCTGCGCCTTGTCGCGGCGGAAGATCGTCCAGCGCCGCCGCAGCAGCTCGAACAACTGCGTCGTCATGGCAGGCATCTCGATCGGTGGAAACTCATGGTGCGGGGGAATGGTCTCCTCTGGCTTTTCCTCCTGCGCGACCACCCGATCCTCGCGCACGGTGGTCCGCGCCGGTCCGTCCGCCTGTTTCTCCACCTCATCCTCCGGCAGCACACGCGGGCCGTCGAAGCCGTGACGCTTGTAATACGTCTCGCGGTATTTTTCCCACGATTCATGCCAGTCGCCGTTCTTGCGCTCCGTGAGCTTGAGATAGACCTCCTCGGGATGCTCGGCGGCAAAATAATGCATCATCGCCTTCGGCGGGCCGTGGTACGCCAGCACGCCTTGATACAACACCATCACGCTGTCATAGGCGTCTAGGCTGGCGAGGCTGTGCGTGACATTGACGACCACACGCTTCGGATGCCCGCGCGAAAGCACACGCAGCAGATCCGTGATCTCGCGCTCCGACTTTGGATCAAGGCCGCTGGTGACTTCATCGCACAGCAGCAGGCAGGGGTCCGTGACCAGCTCCAGCGCGAGCCCGAGACGGCGTTTCTGCCCGCCGGAGAGCACCTTCACCTGGCGGTCCGACAGATGCGTGAGCCCGGTCACTTCGAGAATGTAATCGAGTGACGGGATGAAATCCTCCGTCTGCGCCAGTTGCGTGCGCAGGGCCATCGCGCTGGCGATGCTTTCCTCCACGGTGAGCAGGTCAAAGGCCACGCTGAACTGCGGCACGTAGCCCAGATCCCCTGGGTGCAGATCCTCCTCATCGCTCAAATCACGCCCGTCCCAGTGCAGCTCCCCCTGTGTCTGCTCCAGGATGCCGGTGATCACTTTCAGCAGCGTGGTCTTGCCGCAGCCTGACGGCCCCACAATCGCCACCAGATGCGCCGGTGGCACATTGAAGGTCACCTCCCGCAGCAGGTGCAGCGTGGAGTTTTCCGCCGAGTCTCCCGGGACATCGATTTCAAGACTGACATTGAGAGCTTTCAGCATACAGGTTAAATGGCTGGGATAAAACTAGGGCGGGGAATGCTGCTCTGGCGATGAAAAAATTCACCTCTGATCAAAATGCAACGCCGCCCCCGACCTGGCAAACGCCCCACCTCACCGTTTCGCTGGCTGTGGTGGCTGGCGGGACTCGTTGTCATCAGTGGCATCATCCTGTCGTTGCTGGCCCCGACGCTCGTCACCAGCTACATCCGTGCCTATCTGCACCAGGACGACTTCCGGCAAACCGCCGAGGCTAGGATCGCCGCCCTGTCGGGTGGCAAGGCACATCTTGCCCCGCTGGTGTGGAATGACGACGCTGTCATGCTCGCCGATCTCACCTTGGCACAAGCTGACGGCTGGAGCGTGGATGCCGGAGGACTGCATGCCGCGCTCGATTTCGGAGCGATCCGTGAAGGCCTTTGGAACATTCAAAACGCCGGAGCGGATGACCTCACGCTCCGGCACTCCACCAGCTCGCGTGGGAGTGCCGCACCTGCCAGTGCCATGGAGCCAACCGACGACGTCAGCGACGCGATTCCCGCCTTTTTACGCCGTTACATTCCCACCGAGACCAAGGTCAGCGGCTTCGACGTGCATCGCTTCTTCTTTGAGCAAAGCGGTTGGAATCTCGCTGAAACCCAACTGCATCTCGGTGCCTGGCGCAGCGGTGAAAATTCCGTCCCTGTCAAATTGACCGGCGGCACCCTGCAAACAGCGATCAATGCCCCGGAACAGCAAACACCGCTCAAGCTCGACCTCGCCCAGGCCACCTTGCGGCTCAGCAGCGACCAACTCCAGCTCAGCGACGCCACCCTGCGCTGGAAGCAACGCTCAGAGGCCACCTTGCGCGGCTCCATCAAATTCGACAGCGGCACCTGGCAGGCCTTCACCCACGTCAAGGCGGTGCCACTGGATGAATTTCTCAGCAGCCACTGGCGGCAGCGCCTGTCCGGCAAAATCGAAGGCGATCTCGAGCTCTCCGGCAGTCGCGCCACCGCGCCAGCATGGCAGGCCGACGCCGTGCTCAAAGACGGCGTGCTCCAGGGGCTGCCCGTGCTAGAACAGCTCGCCACTTACACCAAGGCCGAGCGCTTCAAACGGCTCGTGCTCGACATCTGCCAGGCGTCCTTTCGCCCGCAGGGAGACACCCTGCGCATCGAAAAAATCATCGTGCAATCGAACGGCCTGCTACGCCTGGAAGGCACGCTGACCCTGCGTGGCCGCGCCCTTGAGGGCGATTTCATGCTCGGCGTCACCCCCGAAACCCTGCGTTGGATACCCGGTGCCGACAGCCGCGTGTTCGTGGAAAACAACCCCGCCGGCCCGCCTGGTATGCTATGGACGCGCCTGCGCGTCGCGGGCACGCTCGATCTCCCACTGGAAGATCTCAGCGCGCGTTTGCTTGGTGCCGCCGGCATGTCCCTGCTGTTTGACACGCCCGGAAAAATTCTCCAGCAAGACGCGGCGGAGCTGCTCAAACCCATCGTTGGCGAAGACTCCGCCAAAGTGCCCGGAAAAATGATCGACGGAGCTGGTGGCCTCCTCGAAAACGGGGTGAACACCGGGGCTGGCCTCATCAACCAAGTACTCCCCGTTTTCCCGCCAAAATGAGCCAGTTGCGCACTGGGGCAGCGCCGCTAGCATGCAGCCGTCATGTCCGCCCCAGCACCCATCTCCTTCGCCGCCCGTGAATCAAAGCAAGCCATTGAGGAGGGGCTGCAATTTGCCCCGAAGTTCGACGAACACGGCCTCATGCCCGCCATGGCGGTGGATGCGGATAGCGGTGCCCCGCTGATGCTCGCCTACATGAACGAACAGACGCTCAAAATGACCCTGCAACTCGGTCAGGCAGTTTATTGGAGCCGCAGCCGCAACGAAATTTGGCACAAAGGTGCGACCAGCGGCGAGTTTCAGGAAATTGTCGAAATCCGCACCGACTGCGATCAGGACGCACTGGTGCTACGGGTAAAACAGCATGGCGGCGGCTGCTGCCACACAAAACGCCCCAGTTGCTTTTACCGCGTCGTCAAAGCAGCCGACGGTGAAGCACTGCTACAGCCCGTTTCTTGAGCCAGTAGTCCGATAGAGCTGACTAGCGACTGCCCGGCATGAAGGCACCGTAGCGTGCGTTGCCTTCCCATGAACGCGGACGGTTCCAGGGAAGATTGCTGTACCCGCTGCTGTCCGGTCCCACGGCCGTTTTGCGTTTTGGCTCGTCCGACGAGGTGCATGAAGACATGCAACCGACAGCGGTTACCGCAAGAATGAGGAGACTGAGAAGACGCGTTTTCATCATCGGCCCTTTCTACACGTCTCCGGTCAGTTCTGCACCAAGTTTTCGAGGATCACGCGGTCTCCCGGCATGATCCTATTGCCGTTGACGACCGCGTCAGTCACGATGCTGGCCATCGTGTGCTTGTTTTCGACCGCCATGACGCTCACTTTGCCCACGGTCAGCGAACCACGCGTGACGATGAGTTTAGTATCCTGCGTCAGGCCGCTGCTCTTGCCCGCATCGATCACCACGAAGCCCCAGTCATCATTCACCGCGACGATGCGGGAGGTCATGCTGTTGCGCTCAAAGTTTTTGTGCCGGTCCTCGATTTTTTGCACCACATCGTCGAGTCGCTT
>JBDNIB010000232.1:0-2699 GCA_041688535.1 Prosthecobacter sp. | reverse complement strand
TCCGGCGTGCGTTCGGCGGGTGGCCAGAACTGGCCGCTGCGGATGCGCTGCACGGCGGCGGCGGCACAGCTCACCGCTGCGTCGATGAGTTCATCGTCAAACTGCTCCCATTCGAGGATTTTGGTGTCCTGAATGCCCTTGGGCAGGGCGAAATAGGCCACGCGGGTCACTTGCTGGCCGCGCTGGCGCAGGGCGGCGGCGTACAGCGGCAGTTGCAGGTCCAGCCACATGCCGCGTTTGCCGTCGGGCAGGTCAAAGCACTTCCAGTCATCCTCCTCGCTGTGTTTGCTACGCGCGGTGATGGTTTTGAAGTGCGTCTTGTGCGGTTCGTTGGCTTTGTCGGAGCTTTTGAAATCGACAATGCGGATGCTGCCGTCCGCGTGCTGCTCCACGCGGTCGATGCGGCCGCTCAGTCGCGTTTCGCCGATGAGATAGGGCGTGGCGTCATCCGGCGAGCCGATTTGTAGCTCGGCGGCGATGCACTGCCAGCCCTGCTGCCGGTTTTCGGCCTCGATCTTCGCCGCATGGCGCAACCGCTGTAGGATGCTGTCCAATTGCAGCGTGATCAGCGGGGCGGGGCGCTGGCCGTAAATCTGGCGCACCTGCTCACGAGCGGCGGCTTCCAGGCACTCGGCGATCTTGCCCGCATGCGTGCTGTCGCGCATGGAGCTGTCGAGAAACAAGGCATGGAAGGCGTGATGGATGATCTGACCGAACTCATTCGGTGCCAGCTCACGCTGCTGCACCCCGACCGCGTTCATGCGTTTCGCATGAGCGAGGTAGTAGCGGAAGGGGCATTGCAAATAGGACCGCAAACGCGAAGGCGAGATGGTTTGCAGCTCCTTGGTGATCCAATCCGGCTGCAAGCGCCACGCTAGCGTGCGCGGCGGCTCGGCCTCGGCGGCTTGGTCTTCCTCTTTGGGAAACAGGTGCGCCACCCGCTGTGGTAGTTCCGTGTCATCGCACAAAAAGAGCAGGCGTGATGGCCGCAGGGCATCACCATTCTCACTCCATTGGCCGCAGAGGATCTGGAAGCTGCCCACAGCCGGACGCTGATGAGCGAGTGCGGCGAGGATGAAGGCATCACGCGCGAAACGCGTGGCCTGGCAGGGCAGATGCAGTGCCTCACGCAGGGAGTCAGGCAGAAACGGGTGGCTGATGAAAATGCCGGGCACATGCTCCTCGTTCAGGCCGGTGATGATGAGCTGCGGTGCTTTTTCCCACAGCAATTCGAGCCAGCCTTGCAGCACGAGGTCGATGTCACCACGCGGCTCGGCTAGGCGGCTTTGCGCCAGGCATTCGAGGGAAAGCGTGAAGGCGTCCTCGGCCTTCGGCTTCAAACCAAAGCGTTTCGCCTCGCTGTCGAGTTCCTCGGTGATGCGCAGCCATTCGGCGGCGAGTTCGGTGCGCTCGCGGTGTCCGGGGGCTTCGGGACGGAAAGTTTGCTCGCCGAGCAGCTTTAAAATCAGCGTGCGGGCAGCTTGAGCGGGCGGCAGGCGGCGCAGCGAGTTCAGCAGGTCGAGCGTGTTCGTCACGACGGGCTGCAACGCGGGATAGTCGGCTAGCGGCAGCTCGATGGCATGCGTGAGCGTGACCGGTAGATGGCTGGCGGCGAAATCATCGGCTTCTTTGAGCAAGGTGGACGTGCTGTGTTCCGCCGGGGCTAGGGCGGCACGAAAAGCCGTGATACGCAGCAGTGCGGCGAAGGCACGCCATGAGCCGGAGCCGAGCAGTACGCTGAAACAATCGAGCACATGCCACAAACCCTCGCGCTGCACGGGAATGCCGCCGGGTTCAAAGCTGCGCGCGTCTTCGAGCGTGAGTTTTTCCAGCAGTAGGCCACCGACTTCGGCATCACAGACGCCCAAGGCGGTGAGTCCGCTTGGAACGAGTTCACGCATGAGATCGAGCGCTTTCGCCGATTGCGCGGAAGGATCACGCGTGACGTGAATCTGCGCGTCTGCAACCGGCAGGCTCAGTGCCGCGTCCTCGCCCCAGCAGGCGGGCAGGGGACGGCCGCAGCGGTCAAAGGTGTGCGCCTGCTCTGCCGGCGCATGCACGGCGATGACCACCCGCAGGCCGCGTTCGGCACAAGCGGTGAGCCAATCATCCAGCAGCGGCGGCAAATCGGGTGAGGCGAGTACGACGACGCGGCGCACGCCCTCCGGTAGCACGGGGGCGCGGGCATGGCGGCATTTAAGCGCCTGCGCGTCGGCGAATTTCGCTTCGGCGAGTTCGGCGAAGTACGCGCGCTCGATTTGCGCCAGATCTTGCCAGCGTGGCGCGTCACGCTGCGCCGCAGGCAGTGCGGCGGTGTCGGCAAAGGTGTAACCGCCGCTGCCGAGCAGCATCTTCAAATCAGCGAGCATGCGCGCGGTTTCCGCCTGCCAGGACCAGCCGCGTTCGGCGGGCAGCTTGGGAAATAGCGCGGTGAGGGCATCGAGTTCGACCCGTTCCAGCGCCCGCTGCCAGGCCATCTGGGATTGCAGCGTCGTGGCGGCTTCAAAGCGGCGGCTCTGTGGCAGCAGCGCCTGCTCCGGCAGCCAGAGATGCGGCACGACGGCGGCGGTGCCGCAAGTGTGGGTGATTTGCGCTAACGCCTCACGCAGTCGGCGGCCAGCTTCGCCATTGGGTACGAGGATCAACGTGTCGCTAAGGTCCAGCGCATGGGCTTGATCCCAGCCTTCGCCTAAAAACGC
>JBDNIB010000231.1:0-6770 GCA_041688535.1 Prosthecobacter sp. | reverse complement strand
GACGAATGACGAATGACGAATGACGAATTGATGATGAACTCCGGTGACTTGTGAAACCAGACCTGCCGCTAACGAAACAACGCCGCTGGTGGTGGCGTTGGCTGCGGTGGCTGCTCATCCTCGGGGTGGGGGCGGTGCTGATCATGATCGCGGCGAGTTACTGGGCTTGGCGGGAACGGGTGCTAGTGGTTAACACGCTGCTGGAGCGGCTGGGGGGCGAGGTGCGGGTGCAATTCACCGCGTTGGAGTGGGAAAATGGCGTGCTGCATCTCAAGGAGGTGAGCGCCACGCGGGTGCCGACAGCACAGCGCCTGCTCACGGCAGAGCACATCGAGTGGCAGCCGCGAGTGGGGCAGTTGCGCGGGAACAATCTGGGCACGGTGAAAATAGCGGGCGCAGTGTTGGATCTGCCGCTGGCGCTGTTCGCGGGCGGCGGCGCGAAAACTTCCGCCACTGTCCCTTGGCGGGTTGATTCGCTCGAACTGGCATCCACGCAGGTGGTGTTGCGCGATGAGAAGCATGAGCCGGTGCTGCGTGGGACGCTGGAGGGCAGCGTGCGTGGCGGGACGACGGCGGGAGCCTTTGAAACGGCCAGCGTGGTGCTCAGTGAGGTGGTGTATCAAGAACAGCCCTTGTTGCAGAGTCTGCGGGTCGAAGCGACGCGGCAAGGCGACAAGATCGAGATTCAGCGGGCGAGCCTGAGCGGCGGGCGGATGAATCTGGACTGGGTGCAGAGTTTGATCCCGCCGTTGCGTGGCGGGGCACAGATCGACTGGGAAGGCCGCGGCATGGCGTTTTCCAATGCCGGGCTGATCACGGGCGGCAGGCATGAGCTGCATTTAAAAGACCTGCGGCTGCAACCGATGGGGGGCGGCGGCGCGGCGAAAGCGGAGGCGCTGGATTTGAAACTGTCGCAAGATGCCGCAGGTGTTTGGCAGGTGGAGAGCGGACTGCTGCTGGGGCCGGTGATCGACTGGTCGCGTGGGCTGGAGGAAGCTCTGCTGCCGAAAGGTGAGACCGGAGAAACGGCATCACCGGCCAAGTGGCGGGCGCGGGTGATTGGGCTGGAGGTGCGGGAGGGGAAAGTGCTGTTGTCAAAGACGGAGCGGTGCCCGGTCGCGGGTGAGTTTGACTGGAACACGAAGCTGGCGGGATTGGAGATCTCCCCTGATGGAGTGCGTTCCGTATTGAAGCAGCGGTTGGAGATCGCGAACCTGTCCCTGCGTTGGATCGGCAGTGATGTCAGCGTCATGCAGCGCCCGTTTGCTGTGCTGAAAAGCGCGGTGGTGGAGGTGGTGCCGGACAATCTGCGCGAATTATCGTTCGTGGAGTCATTGGTGCTGGACGAGCCGCAGCTTGAGCTGACGCCGGAGAACGGACCGTGGTTTGACAAGACCGTGGTAGAGCCGGTAAAGCCTTTGCCGACCATGCCAGAGCCGCCGTTTTGGCAGCGGCTGCAGTTTGACACTTTGACCGTGAAGGATGCCCGCGTGGACATGGCGATGATGCTGGCGGAGCGGGTGGAGGCCACGACGCGGTTTGAGGTGGTCACGGAGCAGGCCAAGCAGCGCCTGAGCATCCAGGAGGCGCGGGTGAACATCCCGAAGCGGGCTAACCTGCCGGTGCTGAGTTTGGAAAAAGTGGTGGCGGTGGCGTCGCTGCCGGAGATGTGGCGCACGCGCCGTGTGGAGAGCCTGGAAATCGCCGGTGGGCAGGTGGAGGTGGGGGACGCGCTGATGGCCTTGTTCAGCGGTAAGGCGGAGATCGTGGAGGAAAAGCTGGATGTGGCGGCGTCACGCTGGACGGCTGACCAGCTCGACGTGAAAAAACTGGGCGTGACGCTGATGAGCATCGCGCCAGGGCTGCCGCCGGTGCGGTTTGATGTGGACTTCGCCGCCAAAAACACGCCGCTGGACCTGGAGGGCTTGGCGGAAAATGTGGAGCCGCAGTGCATTGAGCTGACGCATTTGCGCATCCCCTCACCCTATGACCCCTTGCGCACGGTGGCGGAGATGGATGTGATCCAGGTGAACTACACGCTGGATGGCCTGCTGCACCGCCGCATCGACAGCGTGCAGATCATCTCGCCGCTGCTCTATGTGGGGGAGGACTTGTTCTGGTATGTGGAAGCCTACCGCAAGATCATGAAGGGCGAGGCGCCGCTGCCGGATGCGACATTCGGACCACCGGCCCCGGCACCGCCGGCCGCGCCGGGCTGGCATGTGGATACGCTGGCCGTGGTGGATGGGCGGCTGCTGCTGGCACCGAAGGGCGTGGTGCTCAAAGGCTTTGGCAAGCCCTTCCCGTTCAGCTTCACCTCGAAGCTGGAAAGCGGCCAGCTCCAAGCGGTGTTCGACATTCCAACGGACAATTACACCCTGCCGGAACTGAAGCTGGAGTTTCGCGGCATGAAGGGCCAGGTACGGTTCAATCTGCCGCTGAAGGACCGCGACAACAACCTCACGGAGACCTTCACGGTGGAGCAGTTGCGCTGGAAGCAGCTCCACATCGAGAAAGCACATCTGAGCGTGACCTACGACGCGCACGGCATCTACGGCAGTTTTGGCGGCGCGGCTTATGCCGGCTATGTGAACGGTGCCTTCGACATCTACATGGATGACGCCTACACCTGGGACGGCTGGGTGTCCGGCGTGGATGTGAACCTGGAGCCGGTGACCACCGTGCTGTTTCCAGAGTATTTTTTGCTCGCCGGTGTGGTGGATGGAAAAATCATCGCCACCGGGAACAAGAGCGAGCTGTATCAGGCCGACGCGGAGTTCAAAAACCGCTCGCCGGGCAAGTTCAGCATCGCGGCGCTCAATGACATCATCAAGACGTTGCCGAAGTCGCTGACCGGCACCCTCACTGATCAAATCACCCGCATCGGGCTGGAAACGCTGCGTGACTTCGACTATGAGAGCGTCGATAGCAAAGCACGCTTTTACGGCCGTGAAGGGCGCGGGCATCTGCGCTTCACTGGCCCGTATGGCGCGCGCAATTTTGATGTGAATGTCTATGATCACCGCTGGAAAAAGGAACCGCGCCAAACCACAGGCAGCAATGATGAATGATGAATGACGAATCCAGCCTGATGAGTTTCCTGCCGCCTGTCGCCGCACTGGCCGTTTTGCTCTGCTGTTCGGCGTGCAAGACGCTGCCCGCGATCCCGCTCACCACCCCGAAGCCGCTGGAGGTGAACCTGAACATGCGCCTCGACATTTATCAGTACCGTGGCGACGAGCCGCTGGACAACGAGGCGACGAAAAACGCCGGCGAGGCCACGCTGCGGCTGCGCAACCGCATGCAGGAAATCCAGACGCTGAAAAACAACCAGCTCGTCGGCGAGGACCATCGCGGCCAGTTGCTCATTCGTGAGGTGCCGACTGGCGAATGGGGGCCGCAGATGAAAAAAACCGTGGCGGCGGAAAACGAGGACCGCATGCTGCTGATGCGCCAGAAGGCGAAGGAGGCCAACCGCCCCCTGCACGAGATCGAGGCCGAGCAGTGGCGGTTGCGCACCCAGCAGGCGAACACCGGCGAATGGATCGAGGTTCCCGGCAGCGCTCCCGGCTCATTTCAGTGGAAACGTGCCGGCGCTGAAACGAGTCCCCCGACCACACCGTCAATAACCCCCACACCCCAGCCATGAAACTCATCCTCTTTCTGCTCATTGCTTTGCTTGTTGTGCTAGCGCTCACAAATCCGAACGAGGCCGAATTCCGTAGCCACATGCAGCAGAAGTACGGCATCGCGGGTTCGTTGAGCCTCAAGGTGGCGTCGATCTTTTCGGCGGGGACGAGCAGCGGTGTGCATAGCGAAAATTTCATTCTATGCAGCCGCTACTACATTGGCGGTGACGGCTTGCTGCCACGCACGGACCTAGCCTGGGGTGCCGGCGGCAAGTTTTTTGACATTGAGGAAGAGCAGCTGCCGTAATTACGGCGCGGGCGGTTGCTCCGGCGGCTCAATGGTAGGCGGTGGCTCTGGCGTAGCCGGGAGTTCCACCGTCACCCGCAGTTCCCACGCGCGGATTTTGATGGCCCACACCAGCGCGGCGATGCTCAGCAAGCCCAGCAGCGCCAGATGGATCATGCAGCCAGTGGCGCAGCCGGGTCCCTGGAACGAGTCACGATAAGTGCGGATGCTGGTCCTGCCGGAATCGCTCATGGCCGCAAGCTGTGCCATGTTGGATCGGACAGCCAGTGAATGTCGTTGATTTTTGACTGTCCAGACCCGCTTTTATCCCTTAGTTTCAAAATCTGATGCCACGTCGTGCCCAATCCGGAGTCCGCCCCGCCCACTGGCTGGGATTGATCGTCATCCTCGCTGTCGTTGGCGGTGGTGGCTACACCTTGATGAACCGCACGACGGACCCGATGACCGGCGTGACCGATCTCAGCGCTGGCGAGTTCATGGAAAACGCCACGGCCTTGAGTGGCAACGAATACAGGGTCGAAGGCATCGTGGATGACCGCCTGGACAACTGGCGCAGCGCTGACGGTCGGCTGTTCAGCGTGCAGATGACCGATGGTAGTTCATTCGTGCCGGTCTGGGTGCCGCCAGACTACAAGGGCGCGAACATCCAGCGCGGCCAGCGCTACATCATCAAGGTACGCGTGTTGGAAACCGGCGTGCTCGAAGTGCTCGAACTCATCAAAGCTTAACCTCTCGCATCATGAAGCGTCTCCTCATCACCCTCGCTCTTGCCGGATCAGTCTCTGTTCATGCCCAGGTGCTGCCCGGTGCTCCAGGTGGCAATGCGGCCCCGCCTGCTGGCAACAACGGTGCCCCGGCATCCGCTGGCATGAACACCACGGGTGGCGAGAAAAAAAACGGCGGCCAGATGCTCGGCGGCCTGCTTCCTGCGGCCGATCCCGGCAGTGAAAACGTCTCCTGGGACGGCAAGCTCTGGAATGTCACCAACAACCGCGTGATGCGCTCACGCTTTGAAATCTATCTCACCACGCCCGAGGCCAACGGTGCCGAGGATCAGGTCTATCGCGATGTGATCGCCCAGATCATGGAGCTCCTGGCCCCCACGCACAAACCCGGCCCGGAGCTGATGAAAGCTTTTGCATTGCTGCCGGAGGCCGGTGCCGCGAAAATCGATGGTGGCCTGTGCAATGCCGTCGCCAACTCGATCTGGGACGTGTGGACCTCGCAGAAACGCGGCAACGAGCGCCGTCTGGCCAACAACGCCATGCTGGACCGCCGCAAGCAGCTCGAATGGAACGCGGAGATGGGCATGAACAGCGCGCCGCTCACACCGCAGGCCGGTTCCTCCACTAAGAAGGGCGGGCAGCAGCAGGCGGCCCAGAACACCCAGACCAACAGCGCCGCCGTGGGCCGCACTTCCGGCTACATCAAGGGCATCGCGGAAATCGAGGCTCGCATGAAGATGAATGAGGCTGCGATGGGCCTGTCCGAGATCACCAGCAAGACGCAGTTTCAGGCGCTCATCATCCAGATGTTCCTGCAACGTCGTTTTGAGCACGCCGTCATCGCCTGCCGCTTCTACCCGCATCTGTTCCGCGATGGCGACAGCGTGCTGCAGCTCGACAAGGAAAGCGACGTGCAGAAGGCGCTCTCCAGCAGCTTCGGCGTGCCGCCCACTGTCAGCATGATTGATGGCCTCTCGCTTGAGGCCATCCGCAGTGTGGACGAGGCGCTCGTTGCCTTCGAGCAGCTCACGCTGCGCCAGGATCTCTACAGCGCCGGCAACCGCCTGCTGGAAGCCTTTGGCATCGGCGAATACCTGCCGCGTGTGCGCCGCCTGCCGATGAGCGAGAAGCTCAAGGTGCTCGACTTCGTGCGCGACTCGAACCAGCTCCTCTCCTTCCTCGAAATGAAGGACTATGGCGAGGCTGAAAAGGTTGTGGTGAAGCTGCGTGCCGCCGCGAAGGACTTCGATTATGCCAAACCGCAGGCCGCCGTCGAAACCGCCCGCACCATCAGCGACTTGCGTCTCTCCGCAGCGCGTGCCGCCGCCGTGAAGGGTGATCAAAACGCTTACGCCACCGAAATCAAAGCCGCCGCCGAGATTTGGCCCACGAACCCGAAACTGCGTGAGCTTTCTACCATGGTCGGTCAGAATTCCGACATCCAGGCGCAGGCGCTGATGGATTTCGACCGCCTCGTCAGCCAGCGTAACTACCGCCAAGTGTTCAACGACCAAGCCCGCTTCCTTGCCGCCTCCATCAATGACACGGCACGCCAGGAGCAGCTCAAAAAGGTGCTCGTGGACATGAACCGCGTGAACATGGTCATCCACGGTGCCACGGAAACCGCCCGCAGCAGCCCCGCCGCCGCATGGGAGATGGTGGAAAAAGAAGCGCGGCAATTTCCGGATGATCCCGAACTCACGCGACTCCGCGCCGACCTCGGTGTTAAGGCCAGCGATTACGTCAGCGCCGTCGAGCATGGCCGTCAGCACGAGGAAAAACGGCAGACCGGCTCCGCCCTCGCTTGGTATTTGAAAGCCCGGCGCATGCATCCGCCCAGCGAGTTCGCGCGTGAGGGCATCAAACGTCTCGTCGAAGTCGTCAAAAACGGCGATGATCCGCTGCCGACTGCTCTTGAGCCAACGACCTCCGCGCTCAACAACTAAGCGTGGTTGCACCGTTTTGAAGGGCGTCCGCGGCGGATTCTTGGCAGCCAGCAGCGCCGCCGTTGGCGGCAGGCCGCGCGGGACAGACACCTGCCTTGCCGGTCACTCACAGGGCTTGAGCGACTTCCCAGACATCTCCCCGGTCACTCACAAGGCTTGAGCG
>JBDNIB010000230.1:0-1731 GCA_041688535.1 Prosthecobacter sp. | reverse complement strand
TAATTTACGCTTCCTCCGCGAGCACACCGGCATCCATGTCCATGCGGACCTCATTGTGGGGCTGCCGGGGGAGGGGATCGAGAGCTTCGGGCGCGGCTTTGATCGGCTCGTGACGATGGGGCCGCAGGAAATCCAAGTCGGGATGCTGAAGCGGCTACGGGGCACGCCAATCGTCCGGCATGACGTGGAGTATCAAATGAAATACTCGCCTGTGCCGCCCTATGAGATTTTAGAAAATCGCGACATTTCCTTCACTGAGATGCAGCGCATGCGCCGCTTTGCGCGGTACTGGGATCTGGTTGCGAACAGTGGCAACTTCACCAGCACGCTGGCGCTGCTCTGGCAGCAGGGGTAGTCGCCCTTTCACATCTTCCGCGCCTTTGCCGATCACCTGCACGCGAAGCTGCGCCGCACGCATCAAATTGCGTTGCCGGTGCTGGCGCAGGCGCTGTTTGATTATCTCATTGGTGCGCTGAAGCTGCCGGTGGCCGCCACCGCTGCGACCTTGATGGAGGACTGGCAGCGCCTGCCTGGCCGCGAGTCCCTGCGCCTCACCGGTATCAAACCGACAGGGAGTGAGCCGAAGCGCACGGCGGCGAGCAGCCGACAGGCGCGGCATCTGGCGCTGGGGTAGGGGCGATGTTAGACGAGAGAAGTGAGATGAGAGAAGATGATTTCAAGCGCATGACGACAGGTGGGTTGCCAGCTTTCACGCCCCCTCCGGGCTATCCACGGATCAAGGTGGTGCGCAGTTTTGATGAACTGGCGGGGACGCGGTTTGGCGATGGCGTGAACGCGCTGTGCTGGCCGCGTGTGCTGACGGGCGATTTTGGTGAGGTGGTGACGCGGCTGGGTGTGGGGCAGGGGATCACGCCCATTGATGACGCACGGCTGGCAGCGCTGGCGTTGAATGACGCGGGCCAGATGGCGCGGGAGGTACTGCGGCACGATCTGGCGACGCTGCGCGCGCATGAGCTGCTGCCGAGTCTCGACTGCATCAACGGCTACCTGCAAGAGGAGGAGACCGGGCCGATGCGGACAGATGTGCAATCCTTCCATGTGGACAGCGCCACGGTGGAAGCGGACACCTATTTATGCACCTACCACGGCCCGGCCTCCGAGGGCTTGCGCAATGACGAGGCTCTGCGGCGCGTGGCCATACCCACGACGCGGGCGGCACTGCTCAAGGAGTACGGCGGGGCCGATGACGCGGGCTTTCGCGAGTTCCTGAACGATCACTACTACGATCTGCACTACGCTGCATTGCCGCAGGCAGAACCGTTTTCCTTCGGCGTGGGCCATCTCTGGCGCATCGCCACCGAGTATCCAGGCAGCCCGGTGCCGCCATGCATCCATCGTGCGCCGCCGACGCTGCCGGGGCAGTCGCCGCGATTGCTGTTGATCAGTTGAAGGCGTGGTGCGGGAAGTTAGAGGTGAGAAGTCCGTGGCGGATCACCTCTGACGACTCACTTCTTACTTCTGACCAGCATCACTCGCTCACACGATCTCCCAGCCCTTCCGATACTCACGGCGCACCATTTTATCGGCGGCGGCGTTGTTCGGGATCTTCAAGGCAGGTGCGTCCCAGATGAGCTGCTCATTCGGGAAGGCGCTGGCGAGGCAGCCTAGCAGCACCGCTTCGGTAAGCGGGCCAGCGTAGTCGAAGTTCGCGCTGGGCTTCGTGCCGCCGCCCTTGAGGCAGCAGTCGATGTAATCGGCGCGGTGCTCGCG
>JBDNIB010000229.1:0-8711 GCA_041688535.1 Prosthecobacter sp. | reverse complement strand
ACATCCGTTTTGCCGAAGATTTTTTGAAAGGAGATCATGGAAAATGCCACCGGGCTGGTGGCAGCAGGAGTTAGCGCGAGCGGAGACAGTGATGTCAAGGCGGGCGCTCCTGCCTGGGTGTGACGAAACTGCTACCTACCACCCAAGCACACAAAACCCGCCAGCGGCAGTGCCACTGGCGGGTTCTGAATTGAATAAAGGGTTTGGGAGAGCTAGCTGCTGGCCACGGCGTCGGCACCACGCTCACCGGTACGAATACGGATGGCGTCCAGCACGGCGCTGACGAAGACCTTGCCGTCACCGATCTTGCCGGTGTTGGCAGCCTTGACGATGGCGTCAACCACGGCGTCGGCACGGCTGTCATCCACGACGATTTCGATTTTCACCTTGGGGAGGAAATCAACGGTGTACTCACTGCCGCGGTAGATCTCGGTATGGCCCTTCTGGCGGCCAAATCCTTTGACCTCCACAACAGTCATGCCTTCGACTCCGACTTCAGAGAGGGCTTCTTTCACGTCCTCGAGTTTGAACGGTTTGATGATCGCTTCGACTTTTTTCATGGGTAACGGCAATTAGTAGGGTGGTTCACAAATTGCAACGATCAGAACCGTCGGAAGATGAAATTCCCGGCCCAACCTTTTGCACGATGGTTTACAAGCCGAAAGTGTGCCAACTTTTTTGCCTTTTGCATCCCATGGCAAATTCCACGCGGCGGCCAGGAGTGCCGCGTTGCAAAGCGCCGCCCACTCGCTTACCTCGGCCCATGCTCCGCCCCGCCGCACTTCTGGCCCCTCTGTTTCTCAGCCTCACCACCCTCGCCGTGGCCGAGGACGCTGCTGTGGAGCTGAAGCTATACTGGGAGCCGGGTCAGACCTATGTGCAGGAGTCGGACACCGACACGACGAATTTTCTGACCGCGCTGGGCAAGACCAGCGACCAAAAACTGCGCCTCCACCAGACCACGCTCATCACAGCGCAGCGGACGGCGGCAGGGCAGACGGAAGCCTTGGTGAAGATCGACTCTCTGCTCGGCGAAATGGCCTATGAGGGGCAGAAGCACGCCTTTGACTCAAAAAATCCCGGTGCCGCGCATCCGGCGCTCCAGCAGACGCTCGGCGGCACGGCGGGCAAGGGCTTCACCCTCGTCTATGACGACAAGGGCAACTTCCTCGACGCCAAGGACACCGGCTCCATGGTCACTGGCGGGGCGACGCCCGACCTGGCCTCCATCGCCACCGCGCGCCAGCTTGCCACCCTTTACCGTCGTTCCCTGGAGATGGGGCTGCCTCCGATTCCCGTCCGGCCCGGTGACAAGTGGATCTCCGACGAAACCGTCCCCTTTCCGCAGGCAGGCAACGTGCAGGTGAAGCTGAACGCCAAATTCGACGGCGTCGTGGACCGCGAAGGCCGCCGCCAGGCCCAGATCGCCTTTGAGGGGACGATGAAGTCCAAGCCTGACAAGGACAGCACCGGCCGTGAACTCAGCACTGAGCGGCCCGTGACTCTCGGGGACGATTCCAAAGTCAACGGCCACATTTTCTTCGACCTAGAGCGCAAAACCATCTCGCTCGCGGTCTTCTCAGCCACGATTCAGCTCAAAGTGGAGGGCAAGGTGATGCCCGTGCGCCAACAGGTCACGACCCGGCTCGTTTCGATGAAGCCGACAGCGGCTCCCTGAGGCGGTGGCTGCCCCTGCGGCAAGGTATAATGATTGCGGGCTGCGGAATCAGCCTGCAAGGGAATGGCGCTCCCGTACCTGTTCCGAGGTTGGTGCCGCCTGATTTGGGCTGGCATGTTGGCTCGGCTAAACGGCGCACCGCTGCCCGTCCGCAGGAGCATTGACTCGAAAAACCTCCTCTCATCGCCCGCGTGCCTGCTAAAAATCTCTCTCTTGAATGGTTCTCCAACATCCGTGGCGACTTGCTCGCGGGTCTCGTCGTCGCACTGGCGCTGATTCCTGAAGCCATCGCCTTTTCCATCATCGCGGGCGTCGATCCGAAGGTCGGCCTGTATGCCTCGTTTTGCATCGCGGTCGTCACCGCGATCTTTGGCGGTCGTCCGGGGATGATTTCCGCCGCCACGGGTGCCATGGCGTTGCTCATGGTCACGCTGGTGAAAGACCACGGCCTGCAATACCTGCTCGTCGCCACGCTGCTCACCGGCGTGCTCCAGATCATCGCCGGCCTCGCGCGCATCGGCGATGTGATGCGCTTTGTGTCAAAATCGGTGATGACCGGGTTCGTGAATGCGCTGGCGATCCTCATCTTCATGGCACAGCTCCCCGAGTTCAAAGGCGCGGGCGTCATGGTCTATGCGATGGTCGCCGGGGCGCTGGCCATCATCTATCTGCTGCCACGCGTGACCAAGGTGGTGCCGTCGCCGCTGGTGGCGATCATCGTGATGACCGTCATCGCCATCGTGTTCAAGCTCGACGTGCGTCGCGTGGGCGATCTCGGCGCGCTGCCGGACTCGCTGCCGATTTTCCTTTGGCCGCAGGTGCCGTGGACGCTGGAAACGCTGTGGATCGTGCTGCCCTACTCCGCCGGACTCGCCGCCGTGGGCCTGCTGGAGTCCCTGCTCACCGCACAGATCGTCGATGACATGACCGACACACCGAGCAACAAAAACCGCGAATGCAGCGGCCAGGGCCTCGCCAACATCGTCGCCGGGCTGTTCGGCGGCATGGCCGGTTGTGCGATGATCGGCCAGTCCGTCATCAACGTGAAATCCGGTGGTCGCGGACGCCTCTCGACCTTCGTAGCCGGGGTGTTTTTGCTCATCCTGCTCGTCGTGCTCGGTCCTTGGGTGAAGCAGATCCCCATGCCCGCGCTGGTCGCCGTCATGATCATGGTGTCCATCGGCACCTTCTCCTGGGCGTCCTTTAAAAACTTCCGCGTGCATCCCAAAAGCTCCAGCATCGTCATGGTCGCCACCGTGCTGACCGTCGTCTTCACACATAACCTCGCCATTGGCGTCGGCGTCGGCGTCCTGCTCAGCGCGCTGTTCTTTGCCCGCAAGGTCGCCCAGATCCTCCGCATCACCAGCACGCTGGACCCCGCCACCGAATGCCGCACCTACACCGTCGCAGGCCAGCTCTTTTTTGCCTCTGCCGACGCCTTTGTGAAGGAGTTCGACTTCAAGGAGGTGCTGCCGAAAATCCGCATCGACGTCAGTCACGCGCACTTTTGGGACCTGACGGCGATCACCTCCCTGGACAAAGTCGTGCTCAAGTTCCGCCGCGAGGGTGCCGAAGTCGAAATCATCGGCCTCAACGAAGCCAGCGCCACGCTGGTGGACCGCCTCGGCGTCCATGACAAACCGGACGCGCTGGACCTTGATCTGGCGCATTAATTTTGCGGCCAAAAGACGCGGCACCACCACATCATTCGACAGGTTCTGAAGTTGAAAATGCCCCACGGCGGTTTTTCAGGTCCAACAACCTCTTTCAAAGTGCCTGACACGCTCTAAAGGGTCATTTCTCTTCTGCGCTCATGTCCTGGCTCCCTGAATCCCAAGACCGTCTCCCCCTGACCTGGTGGCGGCAGCAGCCCGTCTATCTCGCTGCCATCATCGCGCTCGCAGGTGTCGCCAGCATGATCATCACCGCCGTGCTCGGCTACGATGTGATGACGCACTTTGCCTTCAGCTTCGACCGTGCGTTCCACCAGTTCCACATCTGGACGCCGCTGACTTACGTCTTCGTCAATCCGCCCAGCCTGTGGCTCATCGTTGGCTGTTACCTGCTGTGGAATTTTGGGGAGGCGGTCGAGCGCCATCTGGGCCGCCGCTCGTTTGTCAGTCTGCTGTTACTGCTACTGTTCGCGTCGCCGCTGGTCATCAGCCTGCTTGGCCTCGTCGGCATGCGCGGTATTTCCTGCGCGGGCCTCATGCAGCTTGAATTTGGTGTCTTCATCGCCTTTGCCACGTTGTACCCACGCGCCAAGATCAGTCTGATCATCCTCACCGTTGATGCTTGGGTGCTGGCCGCGATTTTTGTGGGCATCAACGCCCTCGGCAGCCTCGCCGTGCGTGATTGGACCTCCCTACTCCTCCTCGCCGCCAATGTCGGCACCGCCTTCGCATTCATCCGCTACGAGCAAGGCGCGTGGAAACTGCCCGTCATCGCCAAACCCGCGCCAAAACCGTCCAAGCCCGCGAAAAGCAAGACTCCAACAGTCGATGACATCCTCGATAAAATCAGCCGCCACGGCATGCACAGCCTCACTGCCGAAGAACGCCGCATCCTCGACCAGGCGAGCGAGGAGATGAAGCGGCGTACCCGCTGACTTTCCGCTCATGCCCGCCAGACTGATCCTCTGCCTGCTGCTTCCCCTGGGCCTTGCCGCATGCCAGGGCTGGCGAAAAAAGCCCAGCACCCAAGGTTTTGCCCACCCCCGCTGGCATATTGATGAAGAGCGCTGCGCTGCTGCCAAACCCGGCCAAGTACGCATCGACATCTCACTCGCGAGCCAGACGGCCCAGCTTCTCGACGAGGACTCATGCGTGCTCGTGGAGATGGATGTTTCACCAGGACTGCCCGGACATGCGACCCCGGCGGGTGAGTTTCTGGTGAAGGAAAAGCTGCCGCTCAAACGCTCGAACCTCTATGGGCAGTATGTGCGGCCGGAGACGGGTGAGGTCGTGGTGCCGCGTGCCTGGGAACACAGCGGCCCCAAGCCCGCAGGCACCGAGTATCTCGGCATCGCCATGCCGTTCTGGCTGCGGCTGACCGATGACGGTGTGGGCATTCACGTCGGCGGTTTTGAACGCGGCCAATGCACCAGTCACGGTTGCGTGCGCTGTCCCGAGGCACCGCAGAAAAAGTGCTGGGAACTGTGCCGGCCCGGCGTGCGCGTGAGTGTTCATCACTCTTCACACCCAGCCCCTTCGCTGCTGGGCAAGGACGCCGTCCCCGACCCAAGTTAACGCAGCACCACCCGGCACGGCGCACCGTCCGCGCCTACGAGCTTGAGCGGCAGGCAGATCAGGTCGTAGTAGCCGGGTTTGATCTCGGCCAGATTGAGGCCCTCAATGACCCAAATTCCGGCACCGAGTATGGTCTGATGCGTCTCGACGCCGTCTTTGTTGTAGCCGCCGATGCTGAGGTAATCGACCCCGACGGCCAGTACTTTTTGATCGACGAGATACTGCGCCGCATCCTGGCGGATGGAGATGAAATCCTTATCGAACTCGTTCATCTGCCAGCTTCGTGTCGAGTTGCGTGTTTTAAACAACACCCGCTGGCCGGGGGAGATCTTACACTGCTTCAAGTCGTCGGCGGTGATTTGATCCGTGCATTCGAGCTCAAACACGCGGCAGCGGCCGATGACCGCCTCCATGGGCATCTGCTCCATCGTCATGCCGTCGGCGATGAAGTGACGCGGCGCGTCCATGTGCGTGCCAGTGTGCGCGCTCATGCTGAGCTGCGTGAGATTGCACACCGCGCCGTCCTCCATGCGGTGGACCCGCTTGATCTGGCACTCGGGATCACCGGGCCAATGTACCATGCCATCGCTTAGCGGAACGGAGACATCTTTCCAAGGGCGTTTCATACAGGTCTATACGAACTCCAGCGAACTCTCTACGCAAGAGCTTGTTTTTGTTTCGCGTTTGCTCGGCATGTCCCAGTCTGCCACGCTGCCTCGTCGTCAATTCGTCAAAACCGCCGCCGCCACGGTCTTCGGCTTCCAAATCGTCCCGCGTCACGTCATCGGCGGCCCGGGCTTCACCCCGCCGAGCGAGAAGGTCAATCTCGGCTGCATCGGCATCGGCGGCCAGGGAGCGGGCGACATCCGCGACCTCGATGACTCCGGCCTCGCCAACATCGTGGCGCTTTGCGATGTGGACCTCGATCGCGCCGCCGCCACGATCAAAAAATACCCGAACGCGAAGCTCTACCGCGATTACCGCGAACTGCTCGACAAGCAGAAGGACATCGACGCTGTGCTCGTCGCCACGCCGGACCACGTGCATGCCCCCGCCAGCATCATGGCCATGCGCACAGGCCGTCATGTCTATGTCGAGAAGCCGCTTGCCCACACCATCGCCGAGGCGCGTGCCATGCGCGATGTGGCGAAGGAAACCAACCGTGTCACCCAGATGGGCAACCAAGGCCACGCCAGCGAAGGCATCCGCCTCACCCGCGAATGGATTCAGGCCGGTGCCATCGGCAAAGTCACCGAGGTGCATGTGTGGTCTGACCGTCCGGGCAAATTCTGGGACACACAGGGCAAAGCCTATCCCACCGACACACCGCCCGCACCGAAAAACCTCGACTGGAATCTCTGGCTCGGCCCGGCGCAGGAGCGTGCGTATCATCCCGACTTCTGCCCGCGCAAATGGCGCGGCTGGTGGGACTTCGGCTGCGGGGCGCTCGGCGACATGGCCGTACACAACGCCGATCCCGCCTTCTACGCGCTCGATCTCAACGCACCCGACTGGGTCGAGGCCGAAAATGGCCCGAACAACAATCAGTCGTATCCCATTTGGAGCATCATCACCTACCACTTCCCTGCCAAAGGCGACCGCCCTGCGGTGAAGATGGTCTGGTATGACGGCGGTAAGCTGCCACCGCGTCCGGAAGGTCTCGAAGAAACGCGCAACCTTGGAGACAACGGCATCTACTTCGTCGGCGACCAAGGCTGCATCCTCGCCGGCGGCTGGTCCGGCACGCCCCGCATCGTTCCCGAGTCGAAAATGCAGCAGTTCGTCATCCCCGCGAAAACGATCCCGCGCTGCCTCAGCGGCCACCGCAAAGAATTCCTCGAAGCCTGCAAAACCGGCAACCCGCAGGATGCCAAGAGCGGCTTCTGGTATTCCGCCCCCTTCACCGAATCCCTACTCGTCGGCCTGCTCGCCGTGCGCTTCGGCAAACGCGTCGAATGGGACACCAACACCCTCAAATCCCCGAACACCCCCGAAGCCGACGCGATCATCCACAAAGCCTATCGCGCCGGGTTTGGGATCTGACGGAGGATAGGCCTCCGGCCTGTCAACGGCCCGAGGCTTCCAGCCTCTTTCCGGCAAAGGCGGGACGCCTTGATCAATCGACAGCCTGGAAGGCTATCCTCCGTGCCTGCATCAACAAACCCCTTACTTCCAGTCGCCCAAAACGAAAATTCTTCCCTCATGCCAAGTACTTCCATCTCGGCCGCTGACGTGGGCAGCAGACGCAGCCACGCGGTATCCTCCTTGCCATCGCCATGCACCGAGAAACGTCCCTTGCTCAGCTTAGAGCCGCCACGGCAGCCTTCACGCGTGACGCTGGAACAGGCACAAGCGCAGTTTCGACGGCACAAAGCGCAGGCGTCCATCGACAGACCCACATCGGAGCATACGGACGCATTAGGATAAGGCCGTCCAAGGCTTCGGCGGACTCGACTCCCAAGGGTTTCTGCGTACGGCGACTCAGCCTTCGAGTGACCGGCTCATTCATCGTCACTCCTGTTCCGGCTCATTGCGGTGGCTGTGCCAGAAGCGCAGGATGTGGACAACACGCCCATCGGTATCGATCCGGTAGATGATCTTGTAGCTGCTTTTGAAGACCAGGATTTCCCGCGTGTCGGGAAGGAGCGCCACCCGCACCCGGCGTCCACTTTGTGCCCGCGCGGGCGAGGTCAGTTCCTGCTCCGCTGTGGCGATGAGATTGCGCACATATTGCTCGCCCCGCTCCGGCTCGCCATGGAGAAACCAGTAGTCGTCGATCTCATGGAGATCCTGCAGCGCCGAATCCGTCAGGCGGACTTGGAACGGCGTTGCGTCCATTTTTTTTCCAGCAGTTGCTTCGCCTCAGACAGGGGCCGCTCACGGCCATTCCGCACATCGTCCTCTGCTGCGGCAATGTCCCGCAGCAGCCGCGCATCGTCATGCAGCTCGCGCCACGCGGGTGACTCGTCAGGCAGCTCCGCCAGCCAGGACAAGGTTTGCTGTTTGGTGCTCATGCTGCCAAGGCTACGCACCGGTCCCCCTCCCGCAACCGCATCTTCACTTTGGAATCCCATGCAACAGCGCGTTTTGCGCGATGCGGGTGAAACGCGAACGAGTCCTCCCATTGAGATTGGAGCGCTGCATCAGAACAGCCTGCCGAGCTGCGCTTTCAGAGTGGGGATGAGCTGCTCCACGACCGGTCTTGATCTCGCCGTGGCTTCACGCCATGCCAGCGTCAGCGTGCGTTCATACCTGAGGGACTTTTCGGTCTGGCGCTGAAGGATGGCGGAACCCGCGCCGAATGCGGCGTCCTTGGCAAACTCCGGCAGAAACCCGGCATAGCGTCCGGTCTGGATCGCCATCGCCACCTGCGTGTAGGAGGAACACTCCAGCGCGGCATTCAGCTTGATGCCGTGCGCACGCGCCTTGCTCTCCAAGAACTGGCGGAAATGGCCTTGGCCCTCCAGCACCGCCCAGGGCAGCCGCGCCAGTTCTTCCAGCTTCAACTCAGTGGTGGTGCGAGAAAGCACTTTGGGCACGAAGGCCGCATGCGCATAGCGCCATGCGCCCGCCTGCATCAGGCTCGGTGTCACCTCCTCCTTGCGGATCAGCGCCACATCCACCTCGCCTTGTTGCAGAGCATCTACTAGTGGTTCATGCCAGCAGGGCTGATGGGTAGAGGCGTTTGAGTTTGATGCGTGCGTCCTTGGTGGTGAAGCGCCAGTCGGTGCCGTAGTGCTGAGCATTGCGTTGGGATGCCCAAGCAAGCAGTTGGCTTGCGACTT
>JBDNIB010000228.1:0-2641 GCA_041688535.1 Prosthecobacter sp. | reverse complement strand
CAGGCAGATTCATCGTGGTCCTGATTTCAGGACCGTGTGGACGTCTTAGCGGTGGGAGAACGGCATGTTCGCCTTCACTGCTTTGACATCCACTGCCGCCACGAGGGCGACTTTACCGAGGTTGCGTTTCCGTTTGCGGCTCTTGTTCTGCAGGATATGGCGCTTGCCTTGTTTACGGCGCAGCACCTTACCCGTGGCAGTTATTTTGAACCGCTTGGAATAAGCTTTCCTCGTCTTGGCGATACCGGCATTTTTGGACATAGGGGCGGCGATGGTAGAGGCGATGCGGCGTTCGGCAAGGGGTTTTTCACATCTAAAGCGACTGTTTTCAAACCAGTAAACACAACCAGTCTCAATTATGGGAGTCAGAAAAACTCAGAATATCAAAAATTAAAGTTGTCTTAATTATCTCGAATTGCTAAATGGAATGGAATCACGCGGAAAAAACCATGACTGCTCCTTCCACCACCTCCGCCACTCCAGCAGCGCTCGCTGACCTGGAACAGAGTTTGGAACAACTGAAAGTCGCCAACTATTACCTACGCGTGGCACTGGATCAAGTAGCGGATGGCGTGGTGATCGTCGAAAGCGCGGCCAGTGATCCGTCCAGCGGACCCAAGGTGCTCTTCAGCAATGCCGCTGCCGCCATGCTGGCCGGTGCCGATCCTGAGACCGGCCTGCGCGGCATGGGGTTGAACGACCTCGTGGCCAACGACCAGGATGCCACCACGCTACAGCAAAGCCTCCGTCTGGCGATGGAACATGGCGGCTGCCATGAGTGTGAGTGCAATTTGCAAAGCCTGCGCACGCAGACTCCGATTTCCTGCACCTGGAGGGTGCGAGCGGTCTTCAACAGCATGCGCAAGCTGCTGAACTTCACGATTCTCATCAGTCCGGCGCAGGTCGCCAATGCGGTTAAAACAGAGACTCGCCCTGCGGTGGATGATCTGGACGCGCAGTCGGCCCAATTGCGCAAAGAAAACCTCGCCGCGCTCGCGCAGGGCATCGCGCATGACGTGAACAACCTCCTCGGTCCCGTCACCGTGCGTTTGTCCGCCTTGATCCAGCAGATGGATGGGCATTCCGCGCTGGCGCAGGAGTTGCAGCTCGTGTTCAGCGGCCTGAAGCGCGCGAAGCAGTTCACCTCCCAGGTCGTCACCGCGTCCAAGGCGGCACCGCGCAAACACGAGGCCACCGACATCACCACCCTGATCCGCGACACCGTGGAGTTCGCTGGCGCAGGGTCGAATGTGCATGTCTGCATGCGTCATGATGACGATCTGCGCCCCGCCATTGCCGATCCGGTCAAGCTCAGCCAAGTACTGCAAAATCTCGTGATGAATGGCATCCAGGCCATGCCGCACGGCGGCTATATGGATGTGGATGCTAGCAATCATGTCGTTCTGGCCGCTGGCGATGGCGCACTGAAACCCGGCCCGCATGTGCACATCGTCGTGCGTGATCGTGGCTGCGGCATCTCGCCCGCCGATCTCGGACGCATGTTCCATGAGTCGTTCACCACCAAGGCGGATGGCAATGGCATCGGCCTGACTACCTGCAGACGCTTCATTGACGAAATGGGCGGAGACATCCGCGTCACCTCCACACCGAATATCGGCACCGAGTTCAGCGTTTACCTGCCCGCCAGCACCTCTGCGAGTGCCAAACCGGCCGCGCCAGCTAGCAATACCCCCGTGCCGCTCATCAATGGCCGTGGCAAGGTGCTCATCGTCGATGATGAAGACGATCTGCGCAAAGTCGCGCACATGATCCTCACCCGCTGCGGCTATGAATGCGTGCAGTGCGACAACGGCCAGGACGCCGTGCGCATTTATCAAAGCCTCTACCGCACCGGCACACCGCCCGACGTCGTGCTCATGGACCTCACCCTGCGGGGCGGCATGAACGGCCATGAGACGGCCACGGAAATCCTCCAGCTCGATCCTGATGCGCGCATCGTCTGTACCAGCGGCAGCGTCACGGAAGAAGTGCAGATGATCTTTTTGGAGCGCGGCTTCGTCGGCGTGCTGCCAAAGCCCTACGAAGCCGGTGAACTCACGCAGGTCGTGCATCGCGTCACGACCATGATGAAACGGCATTGAACCCGGCGTGAAACGCGGGTTTGTGTCGTCAGTTATTAAACACTCATGAAAACACGCCGTCATTTCCTCTCCGGTCTCACCACCGCAGCAGCCGCCACATTCACCGAGGCGCTGCGTGCCGCGCCTGATCCGAAGCAGGACATCGTCATCGGTCATGGCAGTCATCGCTACAAAGTGAACAAAGACTGGGTGCCCGCTGGCCAGGGCCGCCATCATCCCATCCTGAACTGCCACGAGATAGTACAGGTCAAAGACGGCCGCCTCTTCATGATCGGCGATCACTGGGACAATCAGATGCTCGTCTTCAATCCCGACGGCACCATCCTCGACTCCTGGGGCGGTGTGTGGCCCGGCGGACATGGCTTGACGCTCTCCAACGAGAACGGCGAGGAGTTTCTCTTCGTCACCGACAGCGGCCTGTGGAAGTCCGGCGGCGGCGGTTACCGGCAAACAGGCCGCATCACCAAAACCGACCTCGGCGGCAAGGAAATCTTCTCCATCAGCCACCCGATGAGTGTCGGCGCGTATGAACCGGACAT
>JBDNIB010000227.1:0-4203 GCA_041688535.1 Prosthecobacter sp. | reverse complement strand
GCATTCACCGGGATGATGGCACCCATGTTAGCGGCCACGACACCGACGGTGAAGGGATTCAAATATCCCGCCGGGTAATAGTGCAGTCCGCTGACGATGTAGCCCGCGTTTTCATGCCCTGCTGGCGGCGTCAGGCGCGTGCCGACGGTTGCAGGCGCGTTGGTGATGGGCTGGAGCGTATCTGCCTGGACAGTGTAGTTCAGCAGGTTCGTGGCATTGGGGATAGTGGCAGAAAGGATGAACTGCGTGCTGCTGAGGATGCTGGTGATGGTGGCGGTGCCGCTGATGCCCGTGCCGGTGACGACCATGCCCACCTCTAGCCCTGCCGTGCTGCTGACCGTGACGGTGGTGATGCTGCTGGCCGTGGTGCTGGCGGAGCTGAGCTGGGTGCTGCGTGTCTCTGCCTGGGTGTAGGGATTCACATACCAGATCTTACCGCTGCTGCTGAACTTCAGCAGGGCGCGGTTACGCTTGTCCGTGCTGGTGGGATTGAAGCTGACGATGAGGCGCTGGGTGGCTAAGTCGATGCTGGCCTCTGCCTGCGCGGGGTCGTCTTGGAAGATGATCTGCGGCAGCGTGCCACCAGTGAAGGGCACGCCTGTGGCGGTCGTGCTGCCAGTGTCTTCCACCGTGTAATGGGCGTAGTCGCTGAGGTTCGGTGACCAGCGCTGCCAGTAGCGGTCTTGGAATTTCGGCCATTGGATGCTGAAGATACCCGTCTCTAACCAATAGAAAGAAACTTTGCTGTAGGCATCACCACTGGCCGGATTGCCATCGTCAGGCAGATTCGCCGCACTGGTCTCGCGCTCGGCAAAATAGGCCGCGCTGCCATTCGCGCGGACCTGGGTGCCGTAGTAGCTGGCCGCATTCTGACTGCCGCTGACGACCGGGCTGGCCTGTAGCAGGCCGTCATTGTTATGAGGCTGGAGTTCTTTGCCGAGATTCACGGTGACTTCGGTGACGTCGGGTGTGCGGATGATGTCCACGACGTCATAACCTACCTGCTCATAGATGCCGCCTGCCAGCCTGACGTTCCCGAGATACTCGACGAAGATGCGCCCTTCCACATTGTAGGCATGGAGCTGGGCGATGCCGTTGTATTTGTCTGAGGAAAGTGTGGTCAGGTTCTGGCTCGGCGGATCGTAACCGGGGATCTGCACTTCCTGTGCCACCGCTTTCGGCACCACACCGTAGAAGGCGGGGTTCACGGTGGTGATGCGGCTGTCCCTGATCTGCACTTTTGGGCCGTCAAAGCTGCCCTCGGTCCAGAAGATGGTGTGCACTGGGGCGCTGGTGTTTGAGGACACCGCAAAGACTTCCGTCAAGGTCTCGTAGCCGCCATTGCTCGTCAGGTTCAGTGAGACCCAGGTGACGCTGACGCGCCCTGGCTGGTTGGCATAGACCTTCTCTGCATGTGGGCTGTAATAATAAGAGGTGGCCGGGGTGACGAGGCTGGTGGTAGTGCTGGTGATGGTTTGATTGGCATTACCCGCGAGCGTGATGATGTAGGGGCCAGTGCCAGTGATATTGGTGATCGGCTGCCCCAGCAGGCTGGCACCGACGATGAGCGCGGCGCGGGTGGTCGAGGTGCTGACCTGGGTGCCGCTGGTGCTGCTGGCTGTGACCGTGACACTGCCCAGTGTCAGGGGCGTGACGGGGGCAGGCGGTGAGCCAAAGGGACGCGAGGTTGCAGAGCTAAGGGTCTCACTGGCATTGCCTGAGAGCGTGATGGCTCCGGTGACCGTATCGATGGCGGTGACGGTGCGCCCGAGCAGTGTAGAGCCGCTGACTAGAGCTGGCGGCACAGGGGTGGCCACGGTGACATCGCTCGTGGCCGTGGAACTGGAGTTCACCACGACGAAACTGGCTGCGACGAAGGGAGTAATCGGCTCACCAAACCCCAGCGGCTTGATGCGCCAGTAGTTCGCAGGAGCGGGAGTGACGGCGTCTCCCATCACCAGCGGCGGGGTGATCTGATCACCCAGAAAGTAACGCGGCACGCCTGAGGAGAAAATATTGCCCACCGTCGAGCGCGTGAGCACGATGGTATTGTCCCCCGTGGAGGGGTAGCGGTCCGCATGATCAGTCGTGGGGTAGGCTGGTGTCGCACCCGTGGGCTCGGTCGGCGTGTTATCGATAGGGCCACTGGCGCCTGCGGCCTGACCTACGGCGCGGAAGTTACTGTCGGCAGGATTTTGCGGCAGTGTCAGCTGATTGTTGCCGACGGGCAGCGCACCCTGGTAGAGGCCGTTGAAGTTGGAGGCCTTGAGTTCGAACTGCGCCTGTGCGGCTGGAGTCAACAGCAGGCAGCCGAGAGTGAAAAGGAGGAAGCGTTTCATAGGAAAGGACGAATTCAGAAGGACGAATAACGAAGCGCTGTGCGCGGCACTTTGGACTGCGGCAGCCCTGCTGCCGCTTTTCGGAGGCCGCCCTGCTGCCTTCGAAGTCCGAGCGTGCGGCATCGAAGCTAGGACGCTACCGCGCGGGCTGCGCTGTAGGGTGTTGGAGAACCTCTCCCAGCCATCGACGCAAGCAGGGCTGGCTCCCAGAAAGCGGCAGCAGGGCTGCCGCAGTCCAAGGAGCCCAGGGGCTCTGCCAGATGTCGAGTTCGGTTTCATGACAAAGATCAAAGAGGCTGACTCACTCCGCGCCACTGGCGCTCTTCTTGAAGCTCACGGGCTGGGCGGTGGCTTTGGTGGCGTCTCTCACCAACTTCTCCAGCGCGGCCAGCTTGGTCACGATGGCTTTGTCTGCCTCGTCGCGGATTTTGGCGGCGGCTTCGAGAGCTTCGACACGGGTTTTGAGCGTGACGTTCTCATCCTTCAGGGCCTTCACCTCGGCGTCTTTCTCCTTCTTGATCTGCTGGGTGGCGGAGACGTTCAGCATGGAGATGGCTTCATAGTCCACGGAACGAAAGTCCTTCACCTCGCGGCCAAAGACGAATACCTCTTCACCCTCCGGTTTGAAGGCGGTGCGAAATTTGTCTTTCTTCACTTCCAGCACTTCATGAATCCTTCCACCTTTTCGCTAATGAGGCGCACACGCTCGCCTTTCTTGAGTTCTGTGTGGAGATTGATCCAGCCGTCTTTGATCACCGCACTCTTGTAGATGTCCGGCACCACATCGGTGCTTCGTGTGACCGCCTGTGGGAAAACTTGCTCCACCTGCTGGGCGATGACTTTTTTCTGGACTCCATTGCCACGGGCAATCTTATCAAGGTACCGGTAGTCTGTGATTTCGATGCCGAGAATCGTCGCCAGATCGCGTGAGGAATCTGACTGCCCGACGATTTGTTTGATCCGCCGATCTGAGAAGGCGCGGAAGTGCGACCCTGCTATCGACGTGGAGGCGTAAATGCTGTTTGTTTCATTGACTGGGCCGTTGGCTGCGGCACCTCCAGAGCTATAGATCCAAGTGCCCCCAAAGTTGTTGGTGGAGCCTGCTCCACTCACCACCAATGCCGCCTGCGTCGGCGTGGTAGTGCCGATGCCGACGGCGTTTCCAAGTGGATTCAAGATCAGAGGCTTGGATCCAAAAGTCTGAATCCTCCCTCCGTATGATTCATAACTGAGGCCCATCCCGCTGGCGTTTCCAATTGACGCACTCGCCACGTCGATGCCTCCTCCAGCTACCACAAGCTTTCCTGTGGTAGGCGTGGTGGTGCCGATGCCGACGTTGCCACTTGCCGCGATCCGCATTAGTTCGGTGGTCACACCAGTGCCATTGGGTGTGTTGCGGAAAACGATGGGCTTGCCGCTGCGCTCGTGGAGGCCGGAAACTCCAACGTTCGAGTCGGTGGAATTGTCGGTGAACAGGTAAAGTAGCGGTGGATTTCCACTGCCTCCGCCTCCGTTAATGTGATCTCGAATCCGGCCGTGACGCCACCTATTCCGTGCAAGTTCAATTTGTGTGCAGGCGCAATGCCGATGCCGACATTGCCGCCGTTTGTGATAGCCATATATATCGATGGATTCACATGCGGAGTGGCATCCGAGGTTGATCCGCCGAAAAGCATGCCTGCCGATCCGCTGTGGCACATCAGGTTCAACCAATTTGTGGAGCCGTTGAAAGCCGTGCCAAGAGTGGTGGAGAGAAATTTGCGTGACTGACCGAGATAAAGTGTGTCTCCGATTGGCGTAAAAGATGTATTGGGGGCACCTGTACCCAGCATCATGTTTCCATGAACCTGGAGTCGATGATTCG
>JBDNIB010000226.1:0-2864 GCA_041688535.1 Prosthecobacter sp. | reverse complement strand
GTCCAGCACGCAGAAGGCGGCACCACCGAGGCAAAAGGTGACAGCCAGCGGCAGCGGAGACAGCTCCGCCATGCCGACCGGCACCAAGGCCAGCGCTACCGCTGACAGCAGTATCCCACCGCCAAACGCGACGATGCCGTGGTTGATCTCACGTTTGGTCTCGGTCTTCGCTCCGCCACTGAATCGTGCGGCCAGTCCGCCAAGAAACGAGGCCAGTCCTGCGAGCCAGGACGTCAGGAGGATGGTTGCGAGCATGGGCATTTGTCACAGATCAGGTGAATGGCACATCCCGCTACCAGCGGTCCAGACGATGCAGTACATGGGCAAGCAACAGATGTATCGTGCCGAACAGGAGACGATAGCAGACTAGATTATAAAAATGCTCCGCGTCGTTCTCCCGTGTGATGATGACGGCCACACGTTTGGCGAACAACTCCTTCGTTTGGTGATCAATCAAGAGGTCGTAAAAGCCGGTGCCGATGAAGAACCCACCCGCTAAGGCAATAACGATCACGAGCGGGCGGACCAGCGCGGGCGGAATGTCGAATCCAGCAGTAACCATGGGAAGAAAGTGATTTTCACGCCATCACCCGCAGGGCGATGTAAGGCACGAGATTGAAGACGATGACGGCGATTTTGAACTGCGCGAGGTATTGAAAATAGGCGCGCGCCAGATCTTCCTCGCTCAGCCCAAACAGTCGGGAGTGGATTTTGGCAACGGTGCCACGCATCACTAACAGGGCGAGGCTGGTGATGATGAGCACGCCGATATTGATGACGCTGCACCAGCCGAGAAAGGTTCTGAGTGTTTCCAGTGAGTTCATGAGATGAGTCCTTTTGGGGGTTTAACTTTCAGTGGTGATTTTGAAGCCGCCGGGGTTTGATGTCGAGATTCTTTGCGGTCACACCCGCTCCGGCCGTTTCAGCAGCTCATGCGGCGCGGCTTCGATCTGGTCGCGGAAGCGCTGGGGGATTTCGATGGCCTTCATCTTGCCGGTCGTGGGGTCGCGGCGCACGCAGGCGGCGGTGATGCGGCCTTCGGCGGCGAGGGTGCCGTCGGTCTTCCAGAAGCGAATGAGATGGCGGATGACCTTGTGGCGGACTTCCTCGACGAGGATTTCGCATTCAAACTCCTCCTCAAAGTACAGTGGAGCCATGTAATCACACGCGGCATGCACACGCGGCCAGCCGACACGTTCTGCGCCAGCATGCGCGGGGTCCACGATGGAAAAACCGAGGCTGCGGAAAAAAGCGTGCTCCACGCGTTCCATATAGCGGAAAAAATTGGCGAAATGGACGATGCCGGCCATGTCGGTGTCAGAAAACTGGACGCGTTCGGTGCAGGTGAATCGGTGGGCCATGGCTGGATGCTAGTTCCTGGATGCTGGGTTCACAATCACGCATCTGCACCGCTCAAATCGAGGGCGGCATGGCTGGCGGGGCCATCATCATGCGACTCATGCGGCCACGGCCCAGGGCCACAGCGGAGGCCAGGATGGCATCGCGGTGTCTGCGATGGAGCGGGTAGAGCCGGGCGTAAGTGGCGCGGAGGCGCTGCCGCAGCGGCTCGTTGGCGGGCAAGGTTTTGAACTGCCGCCGCAGGAAATACATGGCCTGCGCGACATTGACAAAACGTACGCCGTCCGGCCCTGATGGCGTGAGGCGGGTGGAGCCGTGATAGGCGATGACGACGGTGCTGGCACCACGCGGGCCGAGGAGCTGGGAGGCGATGCTCTCCGGGCCGAAGTCGTCATAGGATAGGGTTAGCAGATGCGATGAAAAGGCTTTGTGCCATGCCTCCGGCGTGCAAGCGGGCAGCAGGGAGACGAGCACGACAAGCAAGAGGAGGCGCGAGGTCATGGGGTTAATTCGTGATGACCAGGCTGCCATCACCACGTTCAGTGCGCAGCTTCGTGGCGGCCTCAATGAGCGCGTGCGCGGCGGTTTCGGCTTCGGGCTTGAGGTTGAAGCGGCTGAAGGAGAAGCGCAGGGTGCAGGCGGCTTCGCGGGCACTGACGCCCATGGCTTCGAGCACATGCGAGGGGTGCAGCGCGGCGGCGTGGCAGGCGGAACCGGCGGAGCAGGCGATGCCGGCTTGGTCGAGCAGGATGAGCAGGCCCGCCGCGTCGAGTTCGGGCAAACAAATCGAGCTGGTGCTGTGCAGACGGTGCTCGGGGCATCCGTGGATGCGCATGCCTGGCATGGCGGCGTGAACCAGGTGCTCAAAGCGGTCGCGCATGGCATGGATGCGGGCCTTGGTGCCGTCTTCAAGATGAACGCGGGCAAATTCCGACGCCATGCCGAGCCCGACGATGCCGGGTACGTTTTCGGTGCCGCTGCGGCGTTCGTTCTCTTGCCCACCGCCGACGATGAGGGGCGTAAAGCGTGCCCGGCGGCTGAGGTAGAGCGCGCCCACACCTTTCGGCGCATGAAATTTGTGGCCGCTGAGGCTGAGGAAATCCACCGGCACAGCGTGGACATCGAGATGGATTTTTCCCACGGCCTGCACCGCGTCGCTATGCACCAGCGCCCCGGCGGCGTGGGCGATTTCGACGATCTCCTTCATCGGGGCGAGCACGCCGGTCTCGTTGTTCGCCCACATGATGGAGACGAGCGCGGTGGTGTCGTGATGCACGAGCGTGCGCAGCGCGACGAGGTCCACACGGCCGCTCGGTTGCACGGGCGCGCGGATCACCCTGCCGCCTTGCGCTTGCCAGCGCAGTGCGGACTCGAGCACGGCGGGGTGCTCGGTGCCGGTGATGATGAGATCCTTTTTTTGCGGCCACAGCGAGCGCACGGAGGCATGCACGGCGTTGACGGACTCGGTGCCGCCGCTGGTGAAGACGATCTCGTCGGGCTGTGCC
>JBDNIB010000225.1:0-2973 GCA_041688535.1 Prosthecobacter sp. | reverse complement strand
TCCCGGCCTCACGCGCGATGTGGGACGCCTGTTCATGGGCATCGACCTGCAATGCTGCCAGTGCCACCGACATCTCAGCGTGGATGATTACAAGCAGATCGACTTCAGCGGCCTCTTTGGCGTGTTTCAAAACCTCAAACTGCAAGCCACCGACGGCAAACACAAGACCCCGTGGGTGAGCGAGGGCCTCATCGCGTCGAAATACGAGTTTGTCTCCGTATTGACCGACAAGAAGGGCCAGACCGCGCCGCGCCTCCCGTTTGGCGCGGAGGTGATGATTCCTGCGGACTCCGGCGATGACGCGTGGCTGGTCAAACCCGACCGCAAAACCAAGGAGGCAGGCCAGCCGAAATTCAGCCCGCTGCGCGAGATCGCCATGCGTCTGCCCGCGCCAGAAAACCCGCTATTTGCCAAAAACATCGCCAACCGCGTGTGGTGGCTACTCACCGGCAAGGGCATCGTCGAGCCGCTGGACCTGCACCACACCGACAACCCGCCGACGCACCCCGAAGTGCTCGAACTCCTCGGCAAAGAACTCACTGCGCATCATTTTGATCTGCGCTGGCTGATCCGCGAGATCGCAATGACGAAGCATTACCAGCGTGCCGATGCCACGCAGCGCCATCTCATCGCCGAGCAGCAGCTTCGCGCCTTCATCAGCGCCACCGGCGAGCAGACCCGGCTCGAAATAAACACGCAGCCCGATGTGAACGTCGATGCGGCCAAATACAGCCGCGCCGACTTCCAAAAAGCTTTTGCGGCCGCCCTCGCCAATCCCGCTAAGGAACCCGAACTTGCCGCGAATCCCTCCCTGCGCAGCGCCTTGTTCCTGCGCAACAGCGATCATGTGCAATGGGCGCTCAAACCGCGTGCCGGGAATCTGATCGACCGGCTGGTGCAACAAGCCGATCCTGCGGACGACCTCTACCTCAGCACGCTGACACGCCTGCCGGACGCGGGTGAACGCAAGCAGTTGGCGTCATGGCTCTCCGCGCATGCCACAGACAAAACCAAGGCGCTCGGCGATTTCGCGTGGGCGCTGCTCAGTTCCACCGAGTTCTTCGTGAACCACTGACATTTCGCATTCGTCATTCCCAATGAACCCACTCTGCACCCCACGCGATCACACCTTCTCCCGACGCTCGTTCCTCGGCGGCGGACTGAGCTGGCTGGCATCACCGGTGCTGGCCGAGGCGATGAAGCAGAAGGACAAACAGGTGCTGTTCGTGTGGCTGGATGGCGGCATGTCGCAGCTTGAGACCTGGGATCCAAAGCCGAACACGGAGTTCGGCGGCCCCTTCCGCAGCATCAAGACCAGCGTGCCCGGCGTGCATTTCTGCGAGCTGATGCCGAAGCTCGCCAAGCAGATGCACAAACTCTGCGTGGTGCGCAGCCTGTGTACGAAGGACAACGCGCACTCCTCCGGCGTGGATCGCATCCAGCGTGGCGATCCGAAAAATCGCGGCGTGCCCTATCCGCACTTCGGCGCGGGCGTGGCGAAGCTGCTGGGACCGGGGTCGAGTGGTCTGCCGCCCTATGTGTGGATCAAACCGGGCAGCGGCGGCTTTCGTGCGGAAGATGCAGGCTTTCTCGGGCCGAAGTATGGCTCGCTAGCCTTTGGTGATGGCAAACCGCCGGAGAATCTGCTGCGGCATCCTGACATCAGCGCTGATCAAGACGCGGCACGCAATGAACTGCGGCAGATGCTGGATCAACGTTTCGCGAAGCAGCGTGAGAAGCGCGTCGTCGAGGCGAACGCCTCCGTTTTCGACATGGCTGAGAAATTGATGGCCCGCGCCGACATCTTTGACACCACCAAGCTGCCGGAGCGTGATCGCGACCGCTACGGGCGGCATGATTTCGGCCAGCACATGCTCGTAGCACGGCAGATGCTCGAAGCCGGTGTGCGCTTTGTGAAAGTGACGAGCTACGGCTGGGACACGCATGGCGACAATTTTAATGCGCATGCGACGATGGTGCCGAAGTTTGATCAGGCGTTCAGCGCGATGCTGGAAGACCTCGAAGCCAGCGGTCTGCTCAAAAACACCCTCGTCATCTGCCTGAGCGAGTTTGGCCGCACGCCGCGCATCAACGGCCATGTCGGTCGTGACCACTGGCCGGAAGCCTGGAGCATCGCGATGGCCGGCCACGGCGTGAACCACGGCTTGGTCATTGGTGAGACCAACGCACGCGGCACCGAAGTGAAATCGCAAGCCCATGACATCGGCGCATTGTTTCACACCTGGTATCACGCGCTGGGCATTGATTCGCACCATGTCGAGTTCGACAACGCGGGGCAGCCACTGCCCATCGCCCACGATGACATGCTGCCGATCAAGGAGGCGCTGGCGTGATGAACCTGGAACCCAAACAGATCGCGGAATTCAAAAGCGAGCACCAGATCAGCGCGGCGCGGTTCAGCAGCGATGGCAGCGTGCTGGCGACGGCAGGTTACGAACCGGTGGTGCGGCGCTGGCAGTTTGATGGCAAAACTTTGACCCCCCTGCCCTCGCTCGCAGGTTTTCACGGCTACAGCACCGCCATCGCGTTTCAGCCAAAACTGCCGCAGTTGTTCTGTGCTGACTCGTGGGGCCAGTTGCGCTGCTGCGAAGGTGAAAAGACACTTTGGCAGCATGACACCGCGCATGATGGCTGGTTGCGGCAGATCGCTGTCTCACCTGATGGCAGCCGCATCGCAACCTGCGGCAAGGATCAGTCCGTGCGTGTGTGGGAATCTGCCACCGGCAAAAAACTGGCCGAACACCAAGCCAGTGAGGATGTGTATGCGCTGACCATCGGTGACAGCATCGTCTTTGGCGACATGCGGGGCCGCATCGAGTCCTGGGACTTTGATTTGAAGCAAAAACTGCGCTCATTCGACGGCTCGGCGCTCTACAAGCTCGACCGCATCCAGGATCTCGGTGGCCTGTGTGTGTTGTTGCTCATTGATGGCGGCAAAACGCTGCTCGCGGC
>JBDNIB010000224.1:0-7963 GCA_041688535.1 Prosthecobacter sp. | reverse complement strand
CGCTCACGCGAGCGGGGTCGGCTTCAAAGCATTTGTCATCCAGCCAGCGCTGATACCAGCGGGCTTCGACGTCCGCAGGTGTGTAGGTCTTGTCGAGTTCGGGCATAAAGGGCGCGCAAGATGGGGGAAAGTGGCTGCTTTGCAAACGCCGAGGCAGGTCTAACATGCCCCGCATGAGCACAGCGACCTCTCCCGGCCCGGCACCCCAGGGCAGCACCTTCCGTCACGGCCTGATGTTCGTTGTCGCGCTCAGCTTCCTCACCACCATTGGCCTCATCCTGCCGCATGGCGACAGCGGCGAGGCCTTCCGCGGCTGGCTGATGAACCACGCACTGTTTCTTCCAACTATCATTGCCCTGTGGGCCGCGATCATCCTCGAAGGCCTCCTCGGTCTCCGTTTTGCCAGCGATGCTTGGCCTGCACGGCTCAAACGCCTGTTCCTCACCGCCCTGGTCCCGCCGCTGCGCATGATCATCGCCAGCAGTAAGCCACGCGGCTGGCTCTGGCTGCCCGGTATCGGCTGGCAGCCCCCCGGCGCGGAAACCTCAGAAAAACTGGAGCAAAAACTCGCGCTGCCCATGCTCGTGCTCACGCTGCTGGTCCTGCCCGTGCTCGGTGCCGAGCTCACCGGCGGCGAATCGCTGGACAACCACCCGCGCATGGCCCTGGCAACGCATCTGACCACCTGCGTCATCTGGATCGGCTTCACCGCCGAGTTTCTCTGGATGGTCGCCGCCGCGCCGAACAATCTGCACTACTGCCTGCGTCACTGGATCAATCTCGTCATCATCCTGCTGCCGCTAGTCGCCTTCCTGCGCCTGCTAAACGCCTTCCGCTTCGTGCGCATGTTCCGCGCCGGCAAGCTCCTCCGCGCCTACCGCCTGCGCGGCCTCTGGACCCGCCTCTGGCGTCTCGTCCTCCTCTTCAATCTCATCGACCGCCTCCAGCAGCGCAATCCCGCGAAATACTGCGCTGCTTTGGAAAAGAAAATCGCCGATCTCGAAGAACAGCTCACTGAGCTGCGGGCAAAACTCGCCGCGCATCGCGAAAAGGTGCCAGTGGAGTAAAGCTCACTGCCCGAGGCTCAAATACTCCCGCACCGTGTGGTTCATCGCCCGCCGCGCCGGTGGAAAGCACCCGGCCACTTTTTCAAACGTCTCCTCCATCGCGAATTCGTCCGCCAGTACATGCTTGCGGGCTGCATCGAGATGGCTGATGACCACCCCCTCATAGTAGTCCACATCCGGCGCACCGCGACGCTCCGCACGGCGGTGCAAAAAGTCAGGATACAGGCAGGTCAGCACCAGAAACTGGTTCGCGCACTGCACATGCAGGAAGAACTTGTGATGCCTGCTCGCGCTCTCGATCGCCTCCAGATAATCGACGCTGTACAGACTGTCGATGCTGTGATTGATGTCCTCCGGCCCCTTCGTGGGCGTGCAGCCGAAGTCCGCGCACACCGCCGCCATGTAGTCCGCCACCGCGATCTCCGTGATGCCAAACTCCTTCAGCGAATGCCGCACCACGATGAAGAAAAACAACTCCGGTGACAGTAGCGCCGCCTTGCGCGAGATCAGCGCCGCCTCGAACAGCTTGTCATTGTCGAGGATGATCGGCACCGCGTCCGGATCGTCCATCATCGCCCTGAAGCCCTCCTTGCCGCGCTCCGTCAGCGCCAAGGTATCGCGGATGAAATTCCAATCCGTCGGGGTAAAACGGAACCAGCAGCCAGGGCGAGGGAAGCGCGTCATGGAGATTAAGTGTGAACTGTCTTCTGTCAGAAGCATAACGAATGCCAGTTGAGTTGAACAGTTTGAAAAGGCGGACGGGCAGTATGTTCAATCACCTTGGACGACGCTTTGTAATTACCCTTCACAAAACTCTTTGGCGCATCCCCGCTTCGTGCTAAGCACCGCCATGCCCAGAACCGACGGCCGCGCCCCCGACCAGCTTCGTAAAATCGAATACATCCTCAATGTCGCCCCGCATGCCGCAGGCTCGGTGCTCATCGCCTTTGGCAACACCCGTGTGATCTGCACCGCCTGCATCAATGAGGAAGTCCCGCGCTGGATGAAGGTGCAGAACGTCAAGGGCGGCTGGCTCACCGCCGAATACTCAATGCTCCCCTACTCCACCCTGGAGCGCAAAGACCGCGAAAGCTCACGCGGCCGGCCCGACGGCCGCAGCACCGAGATCCAGCGCCTCATCGGGCGCAGCCTGCGTGCCGTCGTTGACCTCGAAAAACTCGGCCCTCGCACCCTCTACGTCGATTGTGACGTGCTCCAGGCCGACGGCGGCACCCGCACCGCCGCCGTCACCGGTGCCTGCATCGCCGTCGCCATCGCCTTCAATCGCCTGCTCGAAAAAGGCAAAATCACCCGCCAGCCGCTCAAGAAAAAGCTCGCCGCCATCAGCGTCGGCATCGTCAAAGGAGAAACCCTCCTCGACCTCTGCTATACCGAGGACGCCGCCGCCGATGTGGACAGCAACATCGTCCTCACCGAAGACGGCGATTTCGTCGAAATCCAGGGCAGCGGTGAAGAAGCCACTTTCACCGAGGCGCAGCTTTATTCCATGCTCGAATACGGCCGCAAAGGCATCAAAGAACTCACCATCATCCAAGACGAGGCAATCGCCAGCGCCATGAAACCCGCCGAAGGCAAGGACCTGCAAAAGCTCGCCGATTTTTTCGGCAAACGCTGAGAGTAAGAGTTTGCAGTCGTTTACGGTTGTTGACAGTAGTTTACGATGGTTTGCCAAACCACGGTCAACGACCGTAAACAACAGTCAACCATCGTAAACCTCCGTCATGACCGCACTGCTCCTTGATCCCATCTACCAGCAGCATGACCCAGGTCCGGGTCATCCTGAAAGTGTCCAGAGACACGTTGCGATCACGAAAGCGCTCACCGAGTCCGGTCTAGTCGCCAAAACGCAGTCCATCGCACCGCGCGTCGCCACCATCGACGAAATCGCGCTCTGCCATGATCGTGGCTACATCGCGACCGCCAAAGCCGACGTCGAATCCGGCCTCGACGACCTCAGCACCGGCGACACCTCGATTTGCGCACGCTCTTATGATGTCGCCACGCAAGCCGTCGGCGGTGTCTTGAATGCCGTGGATGCCGTGTTCGCTGGCAAGGCGAACAACGCCTTCTGCGCCGTGCGTCCGCCCGGCCATCATGCACGACCCGCGCAGGGCATGGGCTTCTGCCTGTTCAACAACATCGCCATCGCCGCACGGCATGCGCAGCAGCAACACGGCGCACAGAAGATCGCCATCGTCGATTGGGATGTGCATCACGGCAACGGCACGCAGGACATCTTCTATGAAGACGGCAGCGTGTTGTTTTGCAGCACGCACCAGAGCCCGCTCTACCCCTTCACCGGCCACGCCGACGAAACTGGCGGCGGCAAAGGCAAAGGCAGCACGCTGAACCTCCCCTTCCCCGCCCGCACCGACATGAGCACTATCGGTGCCGCCTTCACCGACCGCGTCCTGCCTGCCATCGACGCGTTCAAACCGGACCTGATCCTCATCTCCGCCGGTTTCGACTCCCGCATTGACGATCCGCTCGGCCAGTTCCGCCTCACCGACGACGATTTCGTCGTGCTGACGAAGCTCCTGGTCGAATCCGCGAATACACACTGCCAAAGCCGCCTCGTTTCTATCCTCGAAGGCGGCTACAACATCGCAGGCCTCGCCAGCTCCGTCACCACGCATGTCCACGCTCTGATTTGACTAAAGACAAGACCGCAACAGCCCGGCACCAAAACACGGCCTGAAAAAAGCTCTTTTCAAGCGGACTTCTCCGTCTCCCAATGCCCCTGAATCCACGCCATCTTGCTCTGGCCGCCTTTGTTGTCGGCGCGTTTTCTCTTTCTGCGGCTCCGGCATGGAAATACGCCGAGGCGGTGCTGAAGGCGAAGTGCTACGAGTGCCATAATGAGAAGAAGACGAAGGGCGATGTCGATTTGCAACAGTTCGCTGCTGAACCGCAAACCGCGCTGCGGTTTGAGATTTGGGAGAAGGTGAAGGACGCCATCGCCAACGGCGACATGCCGCCCGCCAAGGCGCACCAGATGACACCGCAGGAGCATAACACGCTGACCGGCTGGGTGAATGCCGCGCTGGACCACCTCGCCGCCGCGCAATCCGGCGATCCAGGGCCGGTAACGATGCGCCGCCTCACAAACGCAGAGTATGACAATACGATCCGTGATCTCACGGGTCGTGACTACGCCCTGACGCAGGAATTTCAAACTGACGGCGGTGGCGGCGAGGGTTTCAGCAACACGGGCGACGTGCTCTTCATGAGCCCGGCGGCCATCGACAAGTATTTCAATGCGGCGCGCAAGGTCGCGGACAACGCCACGATCATGCCCGGCACCGGCATCGTGTTTCATCCGCAGCGCATCGGCCTGCGCGGCCTGGAGCAGGTGAAGGCGCATGCTGAGCAGGGCCTCTATGTGTGGTATCAGCAGAAGGCCACGCCGCATCTGCCCAAGGACTTCGATGACAAGCGAGAGGCCGACTACCTGCTCGCCTGCTGGCGTCACAAGCACGCGCAAACACCACTGGAGCAGCTCGCGAAGGACATGAAGCTCAGTGTGTTTTTCCTGGCCAACTGGTGGAAGCACCTGAACAACACCCAGCCAAAGTCGCGCTTCCTCGATCTCACGCGTGTCCCCTGGCGTGAACTGCCCGCAGACGAAAAGATCGCCACGGAACGCATCAAAGCGATTCAGGCCGACCTCCTGTCCTGGAACGACGCGAAAAAACCCGGCAATGGTGTCCAGCGCCGACAGCAGGACAGTGACGGCATCCGCCCGTATCCGATGCAAAGTGACGTGAATGGCAAAACGCACGCGCACCTCTGCATCGGCGACAGCGGTGACGGGAACAAAGGGGACGTCGCGCTCATCACGAAGATCGAAGTCAGCGTCGGGAAGACCAAGCTCGACTACTTCAAATGGCTCGGCACGCAGCAGGGGCCGGAGATCGAGCGCGTGCGCGCCGCGTACGGCAAACACCCGCAGCCGGGTCGGCAGATCGAGCCACAAGTGCTCGCGCTGGCCGCGCCGGTCGTGTTCACGCTGCCGCTGCCGCCGGGCGCGCACTGGCTGCGGGCGGACACACGCCTCGACATGCAGAATCCCGAGGTCGAGGAGGCCACCGTGCAGTGGACCATCGCCACGGACCAGCCGCGCGATGTCACAAAGGTCATGCCCGGCGTGCTCACCATCTGGAAAATCGGCACCCTGGCCGCCCGGCGCACCATGGGCGAGTTCAATTCGATGAAACAGGCCTTCCCGGACATGCTGGAGCGTCGGCTCCAAATCATCGCCGAAAACATCTACCGCAGCTCACCCGGCCTCGGCGTGTACTATTTCACCGACGAGCAATTCGGCCAGCTCCTCGGCGAGCAGGACCGCTCGCGGCTCACCGAGATGAAGAAAGACTGGGCCTTTGCCGCGCCCGCCAAGCTCAATGCACAAGAGCAGAAGGACTACGACACCTCCATGCTCAGGCACCTGCGCCAGTTCGCCAAACGTGCCTGGCGTCGGCCCGTCAGTGAGGAGGAGTTCAAGAAGCTCGACGCGCTCTACTTCGACGGCCGCCAGAAGGAACTGGACCGCGAATCCGCCGCGCGGGAGGTCATCGTGCGCGTGCTCGTCTCGCCGCATTTTCTATTCAAGGCGGAGACGCTGCCGCTGGCCTCCACGGATGAGGGAGACGTGAAACTGAGCGCCTTTGAGCTAGCCTCGCGCCTGAGCTACTTCCTCTGGGCCTCCATGCCCGACTGGGCACTACGCAAAGTGGCGGAAGACGGCAGCCTGTTAAAACCCGCAGTGCTCGCCGCGCAGACGAAACGCATGCTGCGTGAGCCGAAGGCGGGTGCGCTCGCCAAAGAATTCGCCGGTCAGTGGCTCAAGTTCAGCGGCTTCGACGCACAGAGCACGGTGGATGAGAAATTGTTCCCCGAATTCACCGCCGAACTGCGGGCCGACATGCAGCGCGAAGTCACGGAATTCTTCACACATCTCATTCGTGACGATCGCAACGTCGCCGACATCATCGCGGGCGATTATACCTTCCTGAATGAGCGCCTCGCCAAATTCTACGGCGTTCCCGGCGTCACCGGTGCTCAATTCCGCGAGGTCAAAGTTGCGCAGCAGCATCGCGGTGGCCTGCTGGGCATGGGCGCGATCTTGACGAAGACCTCACGCCCGCACCGCACCAGTCCAGTGCTGCGCGGCGATTACTTGTATCAAGTCGTGCTCGGCTTCTCCTCGCCACCGCCACCGCCGAATGTGCCGGAACTCAACGAGAGCAGCCTCAAGCCCGCCTCCTTGCGCGAGGCGCTGATGCAGCATCGCGCCGACCAAGCCTGCGCCGTCTGCCATGACCGCATCGACCCGCTCGGCTTCGCACTCGAAGGTTTCGACCCCATCGGTCGCTTCCGTGCAGGCATTGATGACCTGGGCGAACTCAAGGACGGCACCAAACTCCAAGGTCTCGACGGTCTGCGCCAGTATTTGCAAAAGAATGTACCGCAGTTCACCACCCAGTTCAGCCGCAAGCTCCTCGGCTACGCCCTTGGGCGGCAGACGCTGCCCAGCGACAAAGCCCTCATCGCCCAGATGCAGGCATCGCTCAAACAAAACGGCGGCAAGTTCTCCGCCGCCGTGCTCAATGTCGTCATCAGCCGCCAGTTCCTCAATCGCCGCAACGAACCTGCGGTGGCGGCGAATCCTTGAATCAATCCAGCGGGCCTTTTTCCAGCAGGACTTGTCGTTGCAGAAGATGGAGGTCGTTGTTGAACTACCGCAGCCAGGCCGTCGTTCTGCCAATGTCGGTTATCCCGAGAATCAATGCGCTATCACGTTGGAAGTGATTTCCCCAGACATCTTTCCGTGGATCGAACAACCGGACGGGCAGGTTGGTGTCAGGATCGAGACCGAAGAGGTTGGTGCCTTTGTGTAAATTGCAGCTCATGCAGGCCAGCGCGAGGTTTTCTTCCGAAGTCGGTCCGCGATGCGCTCGACGTGGAATGGGGCATCGATTTCGTCCACCATGCGAAGACGGCAGTATTCACAACGTCGTTGCGCCCGCTCGCGAACATGCTCTCGCAGCCAAGAATCCAAAATTAGGCCGCTTTGAAGTTCTGGAGAAACAACCGGGCCTTCAGTCGAAGGATCGACATCAGCTTCCCGACGTGAATCAGCGTTTCATACTCAATGCGTTCGCCTTGAGAAAGCTGGCCTTCATTCGCTTTGTCCGCCAGTTCCTCCATGCGGCTGAGTTTTTCCGCATTCGGCTGCATGTCCACCAGCCGTTGCGCCCCCTCGACCGTGAAGATGGGCTCTGCTGGATCGAGAACCTGCTCAAGTTCAGAGAAAGCGTTCATAAGTGCCGCAATCTTGGCACACCCGGCGCTTTGCCGCAAGCCAGCCGTCGTTTTGACCGTATCCTAGGCACCCCATTATGAACCTTTCCCGTCGCAAATTTCTTCGTGGCACCGGCGTCGCTCTTGGGCTGCCGTGGTTTGAGTCGATCAGCTCGTTCGGAGCTGAAACGGTGAAGAACAACACCGCGCCGCGCCGTCTCGCGGTGTGCTTCACCGGCAATGGGGTCAATCCACATCATTGGGGTGCGACGACGGGAGCTGCTGGCATGGAGTTCATGAAAACGCTCTCACCGTTGGAGCCGCTCAAAAAGCACGTCAGCGTATTCAAGGGCTTGTGGAATCCGACGACGATGGAGGGCGAGGGCGGACATTATCCGAAGATGAACGTGCTCTGCGGTCTGAAGGTGAAGAAGACCACCACCGATGTCGAGGTCGGCACCACGATGGATCAGCTCATCGCCGCACACACGGGCAGGTTCACACCGGTTTCCAACATCGTGCTCGGCACGGAGCGGCCCAGCTACAGCACGGACTCCGGCTTCACCTCGATT
>JBDNIB010000223.1:0-2833 GCA_041688535.1 Prosthecobacter sp. | reverse complement strand
GCGCTGTCGGTGAGGTCCGTGACCCACCACGAGCATGAATCGAGCGTGGCGGAGTCAAACAGAGCGTTTTGTGCGATGTCTTCGTCCTCTTTGATGTGACGCATCTGCTCCTAACGCCTTGGTAATATCAGCTAGTTCAGTCAATGAATTGCCCAGCGACTTTTTGCGGAGGCGTCAGTACATGCTTGCGGGCGGCGGCGAGGGCTTGGTCTTTGGCTTGAAGGGCGGCGGCTTCGCACTCGGCGAACTTCTTGGTGGCGAAAAGGGCGTTGGCACGGTCGAGAGCGCTGGTGCCGGTGCGGAGGAGGAGCTGTTCGGCGAATTTGGGCAGCTCTTTCTCCAGACTGCCTGGGGGGAGGTGGTGCTGCTTTTCCAGTTCGGCGTAGGCGGTAGCGAGGCGGCTGGCCTGGTCCTGGGGGTTCTGGCTCTGGGCTTGCTTGCCGAGGGTGCCGGGCAGGTCGCGCAGGGCGGCGAGGAGCAGATCGTTTTGATCTTTAATCGTGGCGATGCCACTCTCGACAAGCTGGCGATGTTTGTCCCCCTCCTCGCGGAGTTTGGCAAGGTCGTCGCGGAGTTTTAGCACCACGTTCTCTGTCTTCAGCAGGCTATCACTGCTGTGATAGAGGTCGCCGTAGCTTTTGACCGTCTGCCGGTAGGCGTCCTGCAAGTCATGGAGGGTGGCGGGCTCAGAGGCGCAGCCGTCTTTTTCATGGTCGGGGCCGAGGATGAGATACCAGACTTTCTTGCCCTGCTGGCGGGCGTAGAGGGCTTCGTATTGAGTGTAGCTGCAGGGGCCGAAGTCGGGGTCGGGTTCCTCTGGCCCGAAGCCGTAGCAGTGGCCGACGAGCTGGAGGACGGCGGCGGAGTCATCGACCCACTTGCGCAGGACGCCGCGGAGGTCGCCGGTCTCGCTGGGGGCGATGTCCTGCCACTTGGGTTCGAAGCCGAGGGCGATGAGGGTCTTGGCGACGAGGTCGCGGGCGCTGTGCAGCTCTCTGCTGACGGCGGAGATGAAGATGACGGGCCTGGTGGTCATGATGAGGCGGATGATGGTGGTTTATCACTGGCCGACAAGGGGAATGTGGCGGGGCGGCGGGGCTATACACGAGCCTTGCAATTTTCTGCGGAATCTCCACGCCTGCTTTGTAACATCGCGCTTCATTCGCGGTTAGCGGCTCATCCAAATCATGAAACTCACCCTCACCGCATTCATCATCTCCGCGTCGGAAGTGGTGTCTGGCATGATGCGGCATCATGCCACCGCGTCCCCGGTAGGGCGGCTGCTCCGCCAGCCGCCGCGAGAGGTCTAGCATACACGAGCGTTGCCCGCTGACATCGAAGCCCAGGAGACTGCGGCGACGGCGCTGGCAGGAGCAAGCCGACCTACCGGCCCACCGACCCAGACCTGCTGAGCACCCCCCATGCCCCAGCACCACCCACCGCCAAACGGCAGCCCCCCGCCCATCAATTACCACCAAGCGCGCGCCAGCCATTCATGCCAGTCATTATCTGGGCGGGAGAAGTCGGGTTTGAGGCTGCGGGACCTTGAAAAACGGGTTCCGTGTCATTGTTTCCCAATCATGACCTCATGATCGCCGGACATGACCTCGTGCTTGAGGAGCATGGCCTTGCGTACCAGCAGCACTGCTCCCAGGCGCGGCTGGCTCCTCTGGCGCTCCGCTGACATCCTCGCTTTGCTTCCCCTTGCTGCGGACCTTCAACCCAGAGAATCGCTCGTGCCTCGCTCATCCGTGGGCTGTGCTACTGAAGCCATTCAGGCTTCCTCGAAGACCTGAATAGATCCCTATTTTATTTCTCCAATCACGCCCACGCCTTCGTCCAAAACGTCAGTGTCTTCGGTGACTCGGCTTCCTCACCGATCTCCTTCCACACGAAGGTGGCCTGCAGTTCGGGATGTTTCGCATAGCCTTGGCTACGCCAGAAGTCATCCAGCGGACGATAGCCGGCGGGACGCAGCGGATGATCGGCGGGACGATCCACAGCGCAGAAGGTGCTGAGTTTCAGGCCGAGCGCCTGAACATGGGCCTCACGACGCGCGAAGAACTCCTTGCCGATGCCCTGACCGCGGTATTCGGGCAGCAGGATGGATTCGCCGAAGTAGCAGATGGTGGCGAGATCGTAACCGGCCTTCACGAAGGCCGCCTGAAACTCTGGGCCTTCATCCAACATCGGCAGGCAGGTGGTGGCACCGACGACGCGGTCGCTATCGAAAGCCAGCACGACGAGGCTGCCTTTTGAATTCAGGTAGGTGCGCAGGTAGTCGCGCTCATGCTCCAGACTGCCGTCGTAGAGATACGGGTATTCGCGAAAGACGGTGATGCGCAGGGTGCCAAGCGCATCGAGGTGCGGTTCAAGTTCGGGACCGTGGAAGTTTTGCAGGCGGAGCATGGGTGGAAATGACGAATGCAGAATGACGAATGTCGAATGCTCCGCGATGAAATCTATTCGTCATTCGTCATTGCGAAGCTTTCCGCCATCTCTCGAATCCGCTTCCGCATGTTCGCCAGGCCGTTCAAACGCGTGGGAGAGAGCATCTTGGTGAAGCCACAGCCTTCCCAGACACGCGGCTCGACGGCGGCGACCTCCTGGGGGGCGGAATCGGTGTAAATCTCGCAAAGCAGCGCGGCGAGGCCTTTGACCATCGGGGAATCGGCATCACAGGCAAACTGAGTGCGGCCGTCGGCGAGTGCGCCGTGCAGCCAGACGCGGGAGAGGCAGCCAGGGACGAGGTTGGTGTCAATTTTATGCGCGTCGTCCAGTTTCAACGCCGATCCGCGTGAGACGACGGCGTTCAGGCGCTCGTGCAGATCGT
>JBDNIB010000222.1:0-4085 GCA_041688535.1 Prosthecobacter sp. | reverse complement strand
TGGATCTTCATCCGGCGCGGCGGGAACGCTCAGTTTCACCGGCAGCACCATGAAAGTGACGCAGACCGGCCACTTTGGCGACAGTCCGCCGGTGGATCCCGCATCCAACTCTTTCTATGTGCTCAAATGGGTGCGCTTCTCTGATGGCGTCAACTGCTCCCCATGGTCGCGCGTGCGCATCTCCGCCATCTACTCGGACACCCGGCCTGCGGGTGCCGTGGACGGCATACCGGACAGTTGGATGATGACCCACTTCGGCTCCATCACCCCCAGTGCCGGTGACCTCAGCCGCGCGTCCGATGACAAGGACGGCGATGGTCTCAGCAACCTCACTGAATTCCGCCTGGACACCAGTCCCGTGAATGCCGCCTCGCGCCTCAGCACCTCATACTTCGACGCGGCCTCGCTGCAATGGTCCGCCACGCCTTACCTGCTCTACATCATCGAATCCTCCATTGATCTGACAAGCTGGACGCGCTTTGGCAATCCCGTGCTGCCTGTCACCACCACCGGCCAGTCTGCGGGCACTTTAATTCCTGCGGCCACCGCCCGGAAATTTTACCGCGTACAGTTCGCGCCCTGAGTTGCTGGAGGCACCAGGCGGCCCTCTGCCAGCTTCAAATGCAGCTGCCCCAGCGCTGCGGCCTCCGCGCTGGAATGGGTGACGTGCAAAACGGTCAGCGCATGCTCCTGTTGCACGCGTTTCAGCATGCCCACAGCCTCGCCGCGCATGCCTTCATCCAGGGCGGAGAGCGGTTCATCCAGCAGCAGCAGCTTCGGCTGTGCCGCCAGGGCACGGGCCAGGGCCACGCGCTGTTTTTCGCCGCCAGAAAGTTTTTCGATCCGTCGGTCGAGAAGCGGGACGATGCCCAACTGCTCCGCGAGCCGATTCACCCGCTGATCCAACTCCTCGGGCAAAACTCCACGCAATTTCGGCGCAAAGGCGATCTGTTCCCGCACACTCAGCCCCGGAAACAGCGCCAGATCCTGCGGCAGGTAGCCGATGCCACGCTCACGCGGCTCCAGCTTCGTCACATCCACGCCATCCAGCAGCACGCGGCCAGAGGTCGGCTTGCGCAGGCCGCAGAGGATTTCTAGCAGCGAGGTTTTACCGCAGCCGGTGGAGCCCATCAGCACCGCGTAGGTGTTCGCCGGGATGGTCACGCTGACTTGGTCCAGGACGGTGTGTCCTGCGACCTGCCAACTGAGTTGGTCGAGTTGGATCATACTTTTTCTCCCGTCGCCCGCACCGCCACCAGCACCAGCACCGCCAGGCCGACCATGAACAAACTCACCGCCACGGCGGCTTCGAGATTCCCCACGCTGAGTTCCAGCCACACCGTCGTCGGCAGCACCTCCGTCTTCATGCGCGTGGCACCGGCGAAGACTAGGATCGGCCCGAACTCGCCCAAACTGCGCGCCCAGGCGATGCAAAACGCCGCCACCATCCCCCGCCGTGCCGCTGGCAGCGCCACATGCCACAGTGCCTGAAACCGCGTGCAGCCCAGCGTCAGCGCCACGTCCTCCGGCCGGGCCGGGAGATGATCAAACGTGCCGCGCATCGTGCGGATCGCGAACGCCGCCGCCACCACAAACTGCGCCAGCACCACGCCGCTGAGCTGATAGGTGAATGGAATCACAACTTCAATGGCCTTGCCAATGCGAGTCTGGAAAAAAATCAGCAGGCACAGCCCCACCACCAGCGGCGGCAGGATGATCGGGATGTCCAGCGCCGCATCCAGCCAGGATTTGCCGCGAAATTCCCGCCGCGACATCAGGTAGCCCACCGGCACCGCCAGCAGCAGCGCAAAACCCGCCGCGAGGGAGCAGGTGACGAGGCTCAGCCATGTCGCATGCCGGATTTCCGGCGACTGCAGCACCTGCAGCCACGACTCCGGCGTCGAATACGTCGCCGTGGCCGCCAGCAGCAGCGCCCAAAAAAGCAAATACCCCGCCGTGATGACCGCGAGGGCCAGCCAGCAGAGATTGGAGCGGTTCAAGGTCATGCGGAAGGAGCCGCCAAGCTAAACGCCGCCTCAGCCCTGCAAACCACGCGTGTCCGCCAGTTTGGCCCCGGTGATGATCAGGCCGGTTTGCGCCGTGCCCGTCAGGTTCGCGGCGATCAGGTCGGCATCGGTGAAGTCCGCGTTGGTCAGATCCGCGCCTTCGAGGTTCGCCCCGGAGAGATCGGCTCCACGCACGTTCGCGTTGCTCAGATTCGCATGGCGCATGGAGACGCCGCCCAGATCCGCGCCGCTCAGGTCCGCGCCGCTGAGATTGGCGCTGTCGAAATTCGCCCCGCTGAAGTCCGCCTCGCTCAGGTTCGTGCCCGCCAGATTCGCCTTGGTGAAAGTGGTGCCCACAAACTGTGCCTTGGCCATGTTCAGGTCGTTGAGCGTGGCCCCGGCCAGGTTCATGCCCGTTTCATCGATCTTGCGCCCGCTCTTGCCTCCGCTGTCGAGCCATTGGGTGTGTGCGAGGAGTTCTTCGGTGGTGATGCTTGCCATGCGGAACTGAACTCCAGATTACGCCGCCGTAAAACGACATTTCGAGATTGTTGCCCAGCCTTGCCACACGCCCCCGCCGCGCTAGGCTCCGTGCTCCTTTTCCCGAACCATGAGCGCCCCTGACACTGCCCGTAACTACAAAGACACCGTCCTCCTGCCGAAGACCGACTTCCCGATGAAAGCCGATCTCGTCACACGGGAGCCGCAGCGCCTCGCCAAGTGGCAGGAGGGCAAGCTCTACCAGCGCATCGTGGCACAGTCGAAAGGCCAGCCCACCTTCATCCTGCATGACGGCCCGCCCTTCGCCAATGGCGATGTCCACATGGGCACCGCGCTGAACAAAATTCTCAAAGACCTCATCGTGAAGTCGAAGACCATGGCGGGCTTTCACACGCCCTTCGTGCCCGGCTGGGACTGCCACGGCCTGCCCATCGAGTTCAAAGTCGTGAAATCCGCCGCCGGTCTCACGCCAGTGGAAATCCGCCAGCGCTCCGAGGCGGAGGCACGCAAGTACATCGACATCCAGCGCAACAGCTTCAAGCGCCTCGGCGTTTTCGGCGACTGGGAGAATCCCTACCTCACGCTCAATCCCGGCTACGAGTCCGGCATCCTGCGCACCTTTGGCAAAGCCGTCGAGCAGGGCCTCGTCTATCGTATGAAGCGCCCCGTGCTCTGGAGCTACGGCGCACAAACCGCGCTCGCCGAGGCCGAGGTCGAGTACAAAGAGAAGACCTCGCCAGCGGTGTATGTGAAGTTCGAATGTAGGTCAGGCATCCTGCCTGAATCCGGTGCTGCGGGCATTCTGCCCGCTCCTGCATCGGGGCAGAATGCCCCGGTCACGCGTGACGGGCAGAATGCCCATCCTACCTCCCTCGTCATCTGGACCACCACGCCGTGGACGCTGCCCGCGAACCTCGCCATCGCGCTGCATCCCGAGTTTGAATATGTGAGTGGCACCTTCAAACATGCCGATGGCCGTCGAGAACAGCTAGTCATCGCCATTTCGAGACTTGCCGCATTTTTTGCCAGCACTGGATTTGAGTTGGATGGCGAATACTTGAACTACCGTATCAAAGGCAAAGAACTCGCCGGCCTCGAAGCGCAACATCCCTTCCTCCCGCGCACCTCGAAGGTCATCAACACCCTCTTCGTCACCGACGACACTGGCACCGGCGCGGTCCACATCGCCCCCGGCCACGGCGCGGACGATTATCTGGCTGGGCGCGAGCACGGACTCGAAATCCTTTCGCCCGTCGATCCCGAAGGCAAATTCACCGCCGAGTGCGGCCTGCCCGACTTCGTTGGCAAACACGTCTTCCAAAGCAACGACGGCATCATCGCTTTGCTGGAGAGCAAAGGCGCGATCCTCGGCCACGAGAAATACGTCCATCAGTATCCGCATTGCTGGCGCTCCAAGACGCCGATCATCTACCGCGCGGTGGAGCAGTTCTTCATCAAGATCGACGGCATCCGCGCCCGCGCCTTGGCCGAGATCGACCAAGCCACCTGGCTGCCCGCCTGGGGTCGCAACCGCATCCACGGCACCGTCGAGAGCCGCCCCGACTGGTGCATCAGCCG
>JBDNIB010000221.1:0-4464 GCA_041688535.1 Prosthecobacter sp. | reverse complement strand
TCTTCGCATGGCCGGTGACGACGGCCTCCTTCAGCCCGGTCTTGGCCTGATAGGCCTTCACCTTGTCCAAGTAGCCTTTGAAGCCGAGGGCGTTCACGGAATCGAGTTCCTTATCCATTTCCTCAAAGCTGCCCTCGTCCACCATGCTGGTGATGCGATCACCATAGCCGATGGTGAAGTGATAGCCGCAACTGGTGCAAATGCGGCGGTTTTTGGCGAGCGCCTGCTCAAACAGGCTTTCATTGCACGAGGGACATTTCGTCCACAGCCCTTCGGGCATGTCGCGTTTCTTTTCGCCCAGATCGTCAACGTTGCGTTTTTTGAAAAATCCCATGGTAGGTAGGTCGGTGTGGGCGTCCTGCGGTGGCGGGCCAGATGGTGCGTCTCCCCGAGTGGCATTCGCAGGAGTTGCCGAGGCGGAAATCCGCCCAGCGTTCGCACTGTCAGGCCCAGCCAAAGCCGGACGCGGGGCCGATCCTAGCCGCGTGCTACGGTGATGACCACCACTTTTTCAGCCCCGCCCTCACGCCGCAGAACGCGGGCGCATTCGCTGGTCGTGGCCCCCGTGGTGAAAACATCATCCACCAGCAGGACACGGCGGCCCTGGAGGTCGATTTTGGGCCACCACGGGAACGTTTTGCGCAGTGCAAAGGCACCCCGCAGATTCTGCAAACGCTCATCGCGGTCTAAATTCGCCTGCGCAGCGGTCTCCCGAATGCGCGCCAACGCGTTGGACGCCGGAATGCCTGTCGCCTGCGAGAGCCGCAGGCACAGTTCCCAGCTTTGATTGAACTCGCGGTCCTGTTCCCGGCTGCGGTGCAGCGGCACGGGCACGAGGAGCCAATCCGCGAGGTTTTCCTGCGCTAGTCGTGGCTCCTGCAAGGTCCGCAGCAGCAGCGCGGCCAGCGCGGCCAGCGCACCGCGCAGTTGCAGCCGGCGCTCATATTTGAACTGATGAACCAGTTCCCGCATCGACTCCTCCGCCCGGCAAGCGGCCACGGCGAAGTCGAACTCCAGTTTGCGGCCGCTGCAGTTCGCGCAGCGGAAGTCATGGGTGAACGCGCCGTCATACATCTCCCCGCACACCCTGCAATAAGGTGCCGCCACCAGCGGCAGGACGTCTTCACATGCCTGGCAAAACCAGCCCGCACTCCCAAGTCCCAACGGCACCTGGCACACACAGCACAGCCGGGGATAGATCAGGTCCACCAACGCCTGCCACGCCGGATTCAGCATCCGCTGCGCACGCGATAGGGCTGGAGGACCGGGATAAGACATGCCGACATGCTAATTGCAATTTGAAGCAAGCCAACTCCCGCCCTAAATCCGCGCATGGCACGCATTGGCACCCCTCTCTCCTCCTCCGCAACGAAAGTCATGCTCCTCGGCTCCGGCGAGCTGGGGAAGGAGGTCGTCATCGAACTCCAGCGCCTCGGCTGCGAAGTCATCGCCGTGGACCGCTACGCGAACGCCCCCGCCATGCAGGTCGCGCATCGCAGCCACATCATCTCCATGCTCGATGGCGAGGCGCTGCGCCGCATCGTCGATGTCGAAAAGCCGAACTGCATCGTCCCCGAGATCGAGGCCATCGCCACCGACATGCTGGTCGAGCTCGAAAAGGAGGGTTACCGCATCGTCCCCACCGCCCGCGCCGCCAAGCTCACCATGAACCGCGAGGGCATCCGCCGCCTCGCCGCCGAGGAGTTGCAGCTCAAAACCTCGCCTTATGTGTTTGCGAGCACGGAAGAGGAGTTCCGCGCCGCGATTGAAAAGATCGGCATGCCCTGTGTCGTGAAGCCCATCATGAGCAGTTCCGGCAAGGGCCAGAGCGTGGTCAAAAAGAAGGCCGACATCGCCAAATCATGGCAATACGCCCAGGAGGGCGGTCGTGCGGGCAAGGGCAAGGTCATCGTCGAAGGCTTCGTCGAGTTCGACTACGAGATCACCATGCTCACCGTCCGCCACGTCGGCGGCACCGCGTTCTGCGCGCCCGTCGGTCACACGCAAATCAAGGGCGACTACCGCGAGTCCTGGCAGCCGCATCCGATGTCCAAAAAGGCGCTCAAAGCTGCCGAAAAAATGGCCGGTGCCATCACCGAGGCCCTCGGCGGTCGCGGTCTCTTCGGCGTCGAGATGTTCATCAAGGGAGACGACGTCATCTTCAGCGAGGTCTCACCGCGCCCGCACGACACCGGCCTCGTCACCCTCATCTCGCAGGACTTGAGCGAGTTCGCCCTCCACGTCCGCGCTATCCTCGGCTTGCCCATTCCAAACATCCACCAGCACGGCCCCAGCGCCAGTTGCGCCGTCCTCGTCGCCGGCACCTCCTCCGAGGTGAAATTCGGCCGCCTCGACAAAGTCCTCGCCGAGCCCGACACGCAGATCCGCCTCTTCGGCAAACCGAACGTCAGCGGCCAGCGTCGGATGGCCGTCACCCTCGCCCGCGCCAAAACCATCCACGAAGCCCGCGCCAAGGCGCATCGTGCGGCGAAGGCGATGCAGATCCGGCTGTGATGCAATTCGTGATTGCATCCACTAGGCGGGTCATGGTATCACCGCGCTATGCCTGCCATCGCTCATTTGAGCCACCTGATCAAACTGCTGGATGACGACTCCGAAGTCGTGCGCCAGGCGGTCAGTCAGGAGCTGACCGGCATGCGGCGTGAGTTGCCGCAGCAGATTGAGACGTTGGAGACGCCGCTCACCGCCGAGGAAGAACAGCTCGTGGCGCAACTGCTGGAACCGGCCCGCCGCCTGGAACTGGAGGACACCTGGATGCGCTGGCGCTGGATGGAGGGGCCGGACGCACAACTCGAAGAGGGGCTGAGCCAGCTTTCCGCCTTCCTGAACGGCTGGAAATCGCAGTCTGCCGATCTGGCGAAACGTCTCGACACGCTGGCAGAGTTGGCCTTTGCCGCGCAGGGCAGGATGGACGCGCACGAGCTGGCGCAGTGGCTCTTCGCCCCGCATGGCGGCATCACGCGCTTCCGTGGCAACAGCAAGGACTACTACGCGCCGATGAACGGCAACCTGTTCTGGGTGCTGGACAGCGGCTTGGGCAATCCGATCAGCCTCTGCTGCCTCTACCGCCTGCTGGGGCAGCGTTTTGGCCTCGAAATCGAAGGCTGCAACTTCCCCGGCCACTTCCTCTCCCGCGTGTCCCACCATGACCAGACTTGGCTGGTGGACTGCTTCAATCGTGGCCGCTTCATGCTGGCGGCTGACGTGGCCAAACATCACCCCGCCGCGAATCCCGGCATGGAAGACCTGATCCACGAGCCTGCCACCGCCGACGGCACACTGCTGCGCATCCTGCGCAACCTAGACGAAGCCTACGAACGCCTCGGCATGCTGCCGGAACGTCAGTTCATGCGCCGTCTGGCGGTAAAGCTGATGGAGGACTGATTTTCCTCACACAAACCGCTGCAACAGCGGCAGCAGGTCTTCCGCCGTCTGTTCCGGCCAGAGTTTGCGGTCGGTCATCAGCGCGGTGTCGAGCGCACTGTGCTCGGGCCAGTTTGGCTCCAGCGGAATGGTGGGAATGACGGCGGAGAGCATGGCTTTGGCGGTGGCGACATTGGCATGCAGATGCTCAATGACGGACACTGCTGTCACTGCGGCTTCTTCGACCTTCCAGCAGTCGTAGTCGGTGATCATCGCCAGCGTGGCGAGGGCGATCTCAGCCTCGCGGGCGAGCTTGGCCTCCGGCAGGTTCGTCATGCCGATGACATCGAAGCCGAGCTGGCGGTGCGCATTCGATTCCGCCCGGGTAGAGAAGGCGGGGCCGTCCATGCAGACGTAGGTGCCGCCATTGTGGACGCGGCGGTTCTGCGCCACGGCAGCGTCATGCAGCAGTAGGCGCAGATGATCGGAAATGGGATCACCAAATGCCACATGGGCGACAATGCCACGCCCGAAAAAAGTGTGCTGGTCGCGACGGCTGGTGCGATCGAAGAACTGGTCCGGCAGCACAATGTCGCGCGGTTGGTACTTCTCCTGCAAACTGCCCACGGCGGTGACGGCGATGATCCAGCGCACGTTCAGGCTGCGCAGCGCCCAGATGTTCGCCCGATGATTCAACTCGGTGGGCAGGATGCGGTGGCCTTTGCCATGACGCGGGAGAAAATAGACACGGCGTCCAGCCAGCATGCCAGTGACGAGCGCGTCCGACGGGCGGCCAAAGGGCGTCTCCACCTGGATTTCCTCGGGATTTTCGAGACCGTCGAGGTCGTACAGGCCGGAGCCGCCAATGATGCCTATGGCCGGGGGAAGAGGTTGACTCATGCGCGCAGATTAAAAGGCATGAAGGCTGCTTCAACCTGCTTCATGCGGCCGTTAAAAATTGCCCGAGACTTGCAGGATGAACGCAATCGCCGAAAGTCGTGTCTAGAAATTGCCGTTTGAACCTCATTTTATTGCCATGAATGCCATGTGCCGCCTCCTGCTGATTCTGCCCGCCGTTTT
>JBDNIB010000220.1:0-4991 GCA_041688535.1 Prosthecobacter sp. | reverse complement strand
CGCGCGGATCGATCACGGGGAAATAAATTGCGGCGGTGCCGGGCGTCAGCCCCAGCCGAACCACCGGCTCATTGAGGTCCACATAGCGTGCGGGCTGGCTCTTCCAGTCCGTGGGCGCGTAATGGCTGGGTTGGTCCAAAACTAATTCATTCGATCCAGTCACCTTCATTTCGGCGCTGGAATACAGCTTGTAGCCAGCGCGAAAGGCACCGTTGGCATTGTAAACACGCACCATGCCGGGCTGGGTGGCATGAAACGCCTTTTCAGCGAGGGAATACTCCGCCGGATTTCCGACCGGGTCATAATGACCGTTTTGGATCTGCGCCTGCACAATGGCGACGGCCTCATCCCCCAATTGTTTGGCCGAACGTCCGGAAACAAAGCTGGAGGTGGATTTGTACTCCGACTGGGTGATGGAGAAAATGGCCACCATGAGGATGGCCATGAGCGCCACGGTGGTGATGACCATGATGAGCGCCATGCCCTGGCGCCGTGTCCTAATGATCCGGGTGAGTTTGGAGGCATTCATAGACTGGATATGCTGAATTTTTGGGGAATTACCGCGATGATATGATTTCGGATGATGCGAATCAAGGTATTTATTTTGTAACTACATGGTCAACCAAAACAAGGACTCATGGAATTCCTGCTGGACTCAGCAGCGGCTCAGAGTGCCACACGACGGCGGCGGCGCCAGCCAAGCGCCAGGATTCCCATGATCAGCAGCATGAGCCTGCCAGGCTCGGGCACGGCGACCGTGATGACGCCTGCCGAGTAAAGCTGGCCGATATCCCAGAACTTGCCAGCAGCAAGGGTCGGCAGGCTGTCGAAGTCCGTGGTGAAATTGCCGTTGAGGTTGGTGAAAGCAAAGGTGCCGGAGGGCACGATCGTGGCCCAGTCGATAAGCTGCCACTTGTCACCAATGTTGAAGTTGGTGGAAACCAGAGTGCTGGAAGCACCGATGCCGACTTTCAAAGACGCACCAGAGGCAATTGTGACGCCGGAGGTGCCCGTCTGGCTGAACACTAGGCGGTCCCCTTCCCCCAGACTCGTGGCCGCGCCATCATTGAGGAAGAGATCCAGCTTGAGCGTGCTGCCGCCTGCCAGAGTCAGCACACTCTTTGTCGGAGCAGTGGCACCGGTTGATTGTAGCAAGACATTGAGAGTCTGCGCCACCGTGCTGCCAGGAGTGCCCACCAGAAGATTACCGCCGCTGTTGATGCTGATGTCATTGCCAACACCAGGTGCGATTTTGCCCGTGCCGCCCAGGGTGGTGCCTGTATTCACGATGACATTGCCCGTGCCGGTGCCTGAGCCCGTGCTGTTGGTCACCAGCAAAGTTCCGGCGGAAACCGTGGTGTCGCCGTGGTAGGTGTTGCCCTGTGTCAGAGTAGCGTTCCCAACGCCGACCTTGATCAGGGTGAGGATGTCGTCAGTGGGGCCACCTGCGGCCTCGCTAATCACGCCGCTGAAGGTCATGTTGACTCCAGTCGTGGTGGAGTCCAAGCGCAGTGTCTTGGTTTCCTGCACGCCAGCCTGGAAGTTCTGCAGGGTGACGGTGCCGGAGAAATTGACCGCCGTGGCTGAAACAATGCTGGTCTGGCCGGTGCCGTTGGCATTGACATCAATGGCCTGGGAGACCGCAGCCAGCGCCGGGTTGGTGATCTGCAGTGTCACGTTGGGATCGACGCTGTCCTGAAGCCAATGCACTGGATCCGAACCGGGGCTGCTGACGGCGGTGACATTCGGCGCCGCCATGAAGTAGGTGCTGCCACCAGTGACGGTGACCCGGGTGCCATAGAGCATTTCAGCAACGTCGTCAAAGTCGGCCACACGTCCGAGGTTCATGGTGCCGTCCGCATTGAAGCCAGTCACACGGTAGATGCCGTTGCGCTCGGGATTCTCCACTTCGTCTTTTACCAGAATGCGGGCATTGATGTTTGCAGCCGTGAACGTATGCCCGCCCAGGACCGTGCTGACACTGTAGAAGGCACCCGTGCCTGCGTTGGGATTGCCAGAACTGAGCGTGCCGTCGCCATTGGCAAGGAAAACACCGCCCAAGGCGTTGCGGTTGTCAGCATTGATGTCAATGGTGCGCTCAACACCAAGAACCGACGCCCCATTGGTGACAAAACCAACATTGGTGGCCAGGACGCGGGTGGCATCCCCCAGTTCGATAGTACTGGTGAGGCCGAGTGCCGAGGCGCTGCCCAACTGCACCGTGCCGCTGCGGATGACCATGCCGCCGGAACTGGCGGTGCCGGTCACCCCGGTGCCACTGCCATAATCGTTAACGCCGCTCAGATTGACGGTGCCGCCACCGATGAGGGTGAAACCGCCAGGCCCGGTGATGGGGCCACTGTAGGTGACGACGGCAGGGGAAGGCGTGTCAAAGAAGACATTGCGCTCCACCCCGCGGCTCAGCACCACCTCGCCGGTCACGGCCGCAGGCGTCGTGCCGGAGCGGAGGACGGAGATGCCCTCACGGTTGACACTGCCAAACTCAAGCTTGTTGGCGAGAGTGGAACCAAGGAACTGCAGCAGCAGAGCCTCACCAGGAGAGCGTGTGTCCGTGGTGGAGCCAATCTGGACGACCCCAGTGCCGAACGCGGAACTGGTGACGCCAATGAGGCCGCCTTCCGCCAGGGAGGTGCCGCCGCTGTAGGTATTGATGCCACTGAGACGGAGGGCGCCGCGGCCGGCCTTGACGAGCCTGCCACCCTCCCCCTGCAGATTTCCGGACAGCACGGCGTCAGCCACCACCGTCCCCTTGCCGCTAGCGACCTCAACCATGCGCGATTTGCCGCCCAGCTCGATGCTGTTGACCAAGGTGACCGTGCGATCCGCATCCTGCGCACCTAGGAGCAAGGAGTCATTGTCCGGCACAAAGCCATTCGCACCCCAGGTCAGCAGACCACCGGTGACGGTCACGGTGCGATCCAGGGTGTAGGCGGCGAAACCGCCGCTGCCCGTCCAGTCGAACTGGCCGACACCGGTGCCAAGGCTGCGGGTAAAATCTCCCGCATTCAACCCCAGCACGCCGCCATTGAGGCGCAGATGGCTGGCCGTCGGCAACGCCCCGGCGGAATCCAGCCGGAGGACGCCACCATGCACAAAGGTGTCACCAGTGTAAGTGTTGCTGCCGGAGAGCGCGGTGGTGCCGTCGCCAGTTTGCACCAAGTTCACGACGCGCCCGGCGGCGATGTTGTCAGCGATGATCGAGCCGATGGTCAGCGCCCGGAGCGGGTTCCAGTTGTGAATGATGAGATCGGCACTGGTGCCGTCCGTGTTGAGCAGGCCGCTGGTGAGCACGCCGCCAAGGATGGCGTTGAAGTGATTGCCAGCATGCGTGGTCTGTAGAATGGCACCGCCTGCCAGGGTCAGGGTGCCGCTGTTGGTGGTCACGCTAAACGAGGTGCCTGCGGCAGTGATGGCGACGGCGTTGCTCAAGGTGATGGCTCCATTGACAGCATCCACCGCGACAATGGTGGTGCCTTCCGGGATGCCGGTGCCACGAATGACCTGGTTCACCGCTAGGCCGGTGACATCCACGCCGGTGATGACATCGTTGGCGGCAGTGCTGTTTCCGGTAATCGTAATGCCGCCAATGTTGACAACGCTGGAGGCCAGGGCTGCCACATAGAAGCTGATGTCATCGGTGAGGGAGCTGGCATTGTTGCTCACGGTCATGGTGCGGGCCACCGGATCAATTGCGGTGATGGTGGTGCCGTCGGGCAGGACCGCGCTGCGGACCAACTGGCCGACTTGCAGCCGGGTGACGTCGATGTCGGTGATGACATTGCTACCCACCGTGCTGTCACCGAAGGCGGCGGAACTGCTGTTGTAGAAGCGGATGGTGTTGACCGAAGCGGTCTCCGTCGTGGCACCCAGGTAAGCTTGCACACTGAGCCCGCCGTCCGTGACATGAAGCGTGGAGTTCCAAGTGGCGGGATCGTTGCGGAAGGAATGCGCCGTGGTGCCGCCGATGGCAGGGTTGTCTGAGGCGACGATGTTATAGGCGACCGTGTTGAAATCAACAAAGGCGAAATAGTTCACCCCGGGGTTCAGGATGTCGATGGAAGTTTGGTACACAGCACGCGGGATGATGACCTGCTGGTCAACGCCAAACTGGCTCGACAGGGTGATGATGGCAGCGCCCCCACCAAATACTGAATCCTCCGAAAAGAGCACAGTGCCGCCCTTGTTGAACTCCGCCGCCTTGGGACTATTGACGTCATGCAGGTTGAGCGTGTTGCTGAAGTTGCCTGCGGCGGAGACGCGCACCGCCGAGGCACCTTCATTGACCACAAAGGTGCCAGGCATGTTCTGTGTCAGGCTGACTCTGTCGGAACCAATAACCTCCAGAGTGCCGCCGCCGAGGATCAAGGCACCGGAATCGTTGCGGACAAACTGGTCGTTGAAAGCAGGCTTGAGCCGGAGCGTGCCGTCTTCCACACTGAGGCGCTCAACGCCATAGCTGCCGGAATTCGGAGTGAGCGAGCCCAGGAGTTCCAGAGTGCCCGCGCCCAGCTTGCGGATGGCGTAGCGATCCTCCACGTTCGGGGTGGTGTAGGTGCCGCCGACCGTCAGCCTTGAGTAGGCATTGCCGACATCCCAGATAGCGTCAGCATTGATGGTGAAGCCACGGTCGGTGCGCGCGGAGAGACCGTTGTACTGTAGGACACCACCGTTGAAGACGAGGTTGGCGGCGGCATTGGCCGAGGCTCCCAAATTGCTGCGGTTGTCGGCAAACAGCAGGGTGCTGCCGCCAGAGGCCACGGCGGGGACGCTGAGTACTATTTGCGTGGCACTCAGGATGGCCGCGATGGTGGCCCCTTCGGGAATTCCCACGCCGCTCACCGCTTCACCCACGCTCAGGCCGGTCGTGGAAGGAACAGTCACCGTGGTGCTGCCGTTGACCGTGGTGGCGGCAAGCGTCGCGCCAATGGCACCGCTGACGCCAAAGGTGCGGTTGTTGGTGTTGGTGTTGG
>JBDNIB010000219.1:0-4297 GCA_041688535.1 Prosthecobacter sp. | reverse complement strand
GGCCAAAGGCGCGGTGGAGAGCAGCCTGGAATACTGGCGGCAGAACACGGAGCGCTATGTGCGGCAGGCGGTGCAGTCCGCCACGCCGAAGAACATCCTGCAGGTACTGGCCGGCACGGAGCGGGTGAATTTCAGCCGCAATGACAGCGGGCCGCAGGGCACGGAGCTGTGGCAGTCGGCCTTGGGCACGACCTTGAGCAAGGCCCAGCAGGAGCAGCTCCAGCAGGTGACGGACGCGCGGCTGAACTACCGACTCATGGCGATGGCGGCGATGAGCACCACGGAGCTGGACCGCAGACGCAGGCTCACGGCGGAACAGTGCGCGAAGCTCGAAACGGCGGTGCATCAAGTGCTGATCGAGTACCTGCCGGACATTGAGCGCTACATGTCCCACCAGTGGTTTCTACAATACTACTATGCGCTGGTGCCCGTGGGCGGCGTGCCAGAGAAGACGATGCAGGAGATCCTGACGCCGGAGCAATGGAAGCTGTGCAAGGAGCGCGATCTGCCTGATGCGTTGCAGTACTGGGAAGGCATCAAGAACAATCACGAGCAGCGGATGAAGCAGGGGGCGAAGGAATGACGAATGAATGACGAAACTCCAATAACGAAGAATAGCCCGCTTGCCGTGGCCGATTGTCGCGTTCTACACGGCCTGATTGGGCATTCGTCATTCCTGCGCCTCTGCTGCCTGCTGCTCACCCTAAACAGCCTAGCGCAGGACCCTGCCCTACGTTTCGGCGGGGCGATCCCGCAGGAGGTCGAAACGGTGTATGAACGCGGCCTGACCTGGCTGGCAGCGAAGCAGAGCGACCAGGGCGGTTGGCAGGGCGGGCAAGATGGAGCCGGGGTGAATGGCATCTGCCTCATGGCTTTTTTGGCGAGTGGTGAGGACCCGAATTTTGGCCGCCATGCGGCGAGTATCCGCAGGACACTGCGGGCGATCATTCGCAGCCAGGACGCGGCCACCGGCTACCTGCCGAACAGCATGTACCATCACGGCTTTGCGATGCTCGCCTTGTCGGAAGCCTACGGTGCGGTGGATGAGACGCTGCTATGGGAGGGCGGCAAACCGGTGCGCTCGATTGGCCAGGCGCTCGATCTCGCGATCCGTTGCGCAGGCACCTCGCAAAAAGCGAACCGCTGGGGCGGTTGGCGTTACATGCCGAACTCGACGGACGCGGATACCTCGGTGACGGGCGCGGTGCTGATGGGCCTGCTCGCCGCGCGCAACGCCGGCATGGAGGTTTCCGACGAGGTCATCAACGCCGCGCTGGAGTACCTGCGGCGCAGCACGGGCAAGGACGGCAGCGTGGCCTATGCGGGCGGATTCGGCGGCTTTGGCGAGTCGATGAACCGCAGCGCTATCGCCACGCTGGTGGCGGCGGTGTCGAAGCAGAAGGAATCGGACGAGTTCAAGGCCACGCTGAAGCACATCACGGACCGGCTGGAGCACAGCGAGGGAAACTACAAGGAGTACTTCCGCTACTACATGGCGCAGGCCTTGTTTCAGGGCGACTATGCCTCCTGGCAGAAATGGAACGCCGCCACGGCCCGGGTGCTGGCCGAAAGCCAGGCGGCGGACGGCAGCTTCAACAACGACGCTTACGCCACCGGCATGTCGCTGCTGGCGCTGGCGTTGAACTATCGCTTCCTGCCGATTTATGAACGTTAAACACTGCCTCACTGCCTGGATGTGCGCCTGCGCACTCGGCCACTCGGCCGAGCTACACTGGCAGAATGGCGAGTGGATCGGTGGTGATTTCATCGGTGCGACGACGGACCAGGTGACCTGGCGCACGCCGATGTTCAGCGAGCCGCTAGAGATCGGCATGAGCGCCCTGCGGCGGGTGAACCGGTTCAAGAATGAAAACGACAAGACGGAAGAGCCCTTCAGCATTCGGCTGGCCGATGGCAGCCGGTTGTACGGCAGCATCACCGGTTTGGATGCGAAGACACTGAGCGTGCAGTCCGCGCGTTCCGGCAGCCTGCGCATCCGGCGTGACGCGGTGGTGTCCGTGCAGCGACTCCAGGCCGCCGGCATGCCCGTGGCCGCGCTAACGAGCACGCACGTTTGGATCGAGGGCGGCACAGACTCCAAGCAGACCGAGAAGCTATGGCGCGTGGTGCCTGGCGCGGCCTTGCAGCAGATTGGCTGGAATCGCAGCGCCAGCCTGCCGATCAAGGTGCCCGAGCTGGTGGAGATGCAGTTCACACTGAGCTCCAGCGTGCGGCCGGAGTTCAAGATCGAGCTCAAAACGCCGAACAAGGCCAGCATGAGCGTGGAGACCTGGGTGAACGAACTGGTGCTGCAAGGGCAGGTGTTTGAAAGCGTACAACAGCTCGCCGATGACGTGCGGCGCATCACGCTGACCTTGTTTTGGAACCGTAAGACCGGCCTCTGCGCGATCTACAATGCAGATGGCAAAAAGTTGGCGGAAATCCTCCAGCCGCCAGTGGTAGAACAGTCGGCAGCAGCAGAAACCGCCGAGAAAAAACCAGCGGCTCGCGCTGGTGGTGGCGGGTTGTTTGGTGCCTTGATCGGTGCGGTGCAGGACGCTGTGCAGGCACAAGCCGAGGCCGTGCGTGTGCAGGTGCGCACCGCGTCCGTCAGCAACGGGCCGGCCACACCCGCCGGGCTGACCTTGCTGAACAAAGGCCCCGACCTCACGCTCGAAGCATTGCGCGTGCGCGAATGGAACGGCACCCTGCCCACGACCATCACAGCCGCGCGGCCACGCGTGGAGCTGACGGACGGCCGTTACCTCAAAGCGACCCCGCTGCGTGCCACGGCGACCACTTTGACCGTGCGTGAGACGAGCGGCAAAGAAAGCAGCCTCGCGTGGAGCCAGGTGCTGGCGGTGGAGATGGGCCAGGAAACCTCGCCGTTTTTCAATCTGGCGCTGCCGAGCACGGAACTGTGGTTCACCGATGGCGAGTGGGTGAACGGCATGCTGCAACAGATGGCGAAGGAGACCGCCACGATGACGACGGCCTGGTCGGACACTCCGGTGAGCTTCAAGATCACCCGAATGAACCACCTGGAGTTCAAGGGCTTCGATGCCGACACGCCGCCGATGAATCTGGCCACGCTCGACACGCTCACCATTGGCAAAAGCGTGCTGCACGGCACGCTCGCCGCCGGGGGGGAGGCGCAGCCGCACTGGCAGGCCGTCGGAGCACGGCAGGCCATCGCCATGGTCAGCTCGGGCGAGATTGAAATCACCCGCGCCACTCCAGCGCAACCGGTGGCGATCCGCAGCGAAGCACTGTTTTACCTGCAAAGCGGGGATGTGGTGCCGGGCAGGTTGCGTGCCATTGACGCACGGCAGGTGGATCTGGAATCCGACGTGGTGGCCGCGAAGCATCTGGTCGCCGGGCAGCTCCAGGCCATCCAGTTCGGCGGTGCCGCGTTGAATCTCGACGGCTTTGAAGATGACGGCTGGCAGCGCGTGCGCGGCGGTGAGGACCGCGTGAAGCGCGATGGCAAGGCGGCGCTGAATTTCGAGTCCGGCGGCTCCTGGGGACATCCTACCTTCCTCCAGGTGAACGAGATCAACTTCATGCTCCATAGCAACGGCTTCACCGCCCTGCGCATGCGTTTGTTCTGCGATGGCGTGAACCAGACCGCGCCCAGCACGAACCTGCTGTTCGGCCACATGGGCAGCGAGATTTGCTTCGGCCTCGAAACCTCCGGCGATCAGATGGACCGCCAGTTTCGCCTGCGCAGCAGCGGTTCCATGCCAGTGCGCATCACCATCGGCGAGAACAATATCGAGGTCTTCTTCAACGGCGTCTCCGCCCGCAAGATCACGCTGGATGCCAAGATGCGCTCCGGCAGCGGCATCATCCTCGAACCCTTCAGCCTATGGGGCAATGGCGAGCGTGAGGTGAAGATCAGCGCATTCAGCTCGCGCATCGCTCCCGGACGTGTCGCGGTGCCAATCGTCGATGCACGGGCCAAGGAGCACGCGCTGACCGTGCCGCGTTTCCGCAAAGAAGACCCGCCACGGCAGGCACTGCTGGCCGCGAATGGCGACCTGCTGCGCGGCGTGATCGAAGCCGCTACGGCGCAGCATTTTGCCATCCGCTCCGGTTTGGAGACGATTCAGGTGCCGCGTGACCATGTGAAGGCCGTCGTCTGGTTCATCCAGCCCGTGGACGCGGTCAGCGCCGCCTTCGCGGCTCGCGGTAGCGATCCTGCCGTCGTCACGCACTGGCTGCTGCTGAACAACGGCGGGCGACTCGGCTTGAAGGTGGACCGCTTTGCCACAGACGCGGTGATCGGCACGCATGC
>JBDNIB010000218.1:0-4702 GCA_041688535.1 Prosthecobacter sp. | reverse complement strand
GGCGAGGCTGGAGGCGGTGCCGGTGTACAGCGCGCGCAGTTGCTCCCGGCGCTGGCGGATGGCCTGGGCCTCCTCGTAATCGCCTGCGGTGGCAACTTCGATCTCCACTTTGGCCAGAGCACGTTCGTACTGCTCGGTGAGGAGTTGCGATTCCGTCATCACCTGACGGAAAAATGCCAGGCGAGTGCTAGCGAGTGTTGCTGGCTCCTCCCCTGCCGGGGTCTGGGCCTGCAAAACCAGCCCGGCAGAGCCGAGCAGAGTGATAAACAAGGCTGGCAGGCGGAGCTTCATCGTGAGGACGGTGCAAGCTCCACGGCCAGTAGTTGCATGAGGTTGTTGGTGACGAGAGACTGCACCGCAAGCGTGAGTGTGCCGGTGCCGTCGCTGATCTTGAGCGTGCCGGCGCTGCGTTCCTCGGGGCCTTTGAGCGTGGTTTCAATGGTCGTGGCGAGTGTGAAGCGAGCCTCTTTGATCAGCAGGCTACCGCCTTCCGCAGCGCCACAGCGATAACGCAGCAGCACCTCGTAACCACCGGTAGGCAGCTTGGGCAGCTTCCAGGCGGCGGTGGCACCGATTTTCGACCAGCCGGTGATGGCTCCGCCCTCCAGCCGCAGATCGCTCAAAGTGGCAGCATCAAGCGGCAGCTTGATGCGGTCTGGTAGCAGCGAGGTCTTGAGCGCCTGCTCACGGGTTTGCACCAGCAGCAGTTCCTTATCGAGCCGGGCCAGCTCGTTTTGCAGGCGTTTGCGCTCGTCACGCGCGGTGATGGCAGCGTCGTAGTCGCGAGCTTCGGAGAACTGGCGTTCCAGGGTGCCCAGCGCGGTGATCTGCTGCTTGACCGGCGAAAGGCTGGATTCAATGAGGCCGCGTTCAAAGCGCAGGCGCAGCAGGGCGATGTCCGTGCTCGCGCCTGGGTCATCCGCATGCGCTTCCACTGCCGGGGCTGGCATGGCAAGCCCCGCGAAAACCAACGCGCATGCGAGAACGAGGCCGGGTTTCACGCTTGAAAAAAAAGAGGGTGGAGGAATGCGGCTGAGGCTAGCCGCAGCCCCCCGTGAAACAAGCCCGAAGTCATGTCTGCCCGCATGCCGTCACTGCATCAGTTCCGCCAGTTTCGGACCGATGGCGTCAGCCCAGATCTGATAGCCTGCGGCCGAGAGATGCAGAAAATCGGGCATGATCTCCTTCGTAAGGCTGCCGTCGGGTTGCAGGAACTTGTCGCCGATGTCGAGGAAGAAGATGTTTTTGCCGTCGTCGAGCTTCGCGATGGTGGCGTTGACCTCCTTCAGTTTGTCGCGGCCTGGATTCGGGCTGGCCTTCTCACCACGCGGAAAGACGGCCAGCAGGAGAATTTTGGCCTGCGGCTGTTTTTCGCGGATGGTTTCAACGATACGAGTGACACCTTTGGCAATGCCTTCCGCTGAATCGCTGCCAGAGTTGTTGGTGCCGATCATGAGCACGGCCGCCTTGGGCTTGATGCCGTCCAGCTCGCCATTTTGAATGCGCCAGAGCACATGCTGCGTGCGGTCGCCACCGATGCCAAAGTTCGCAGGCGTGTATGCGCCAAACGCCTTGTCCCAGATGTCCTTTTTGCCGCCCCAACCGGCGGTGATCGAGTCACCGAGGAAGACAAGCTGCGCCTTGCCCTCTTTGGCGATGCCAACGAATCTTTCATGTGAGGCGACAAAGCCCGCGTTCGGTTGACCGTCCGGCCCCAGTTTCGGCGCGGCCACATCCGGTGCCTGTGGCAGCGGTTTGACCGCTGGGGCGGCGGGTTTGGCGGCAGGAGCGGCTGTTTGCGCCTGAATGGCGGCGGTGGCGAGAAGAATGAGAGTGAGCGTGGCTGGAAGAATTTTCATGCGTGCGGATTCTGAATGTCTGGGAGGGAGGTGGCAATGCAAAAGAGTGCGGCCTTGCGGCTGTGCTCAGTTTACTGCGTCAGTTCAAAGTCGGCAGGCTTCAGGCCCGTTTTGAAGCCCTTGAAACCGTACATGGTGGGTTCGTAGTCGCCGACGATGGTCACGTCCGCTTTCTCCGGCACTTCGAGACCGAGGCCCCAGAAGACGCCGTTCACCACGAGACGGCGCAGCCCTTCATTGGTGAGGTCGGTGGCTGCACCCATGGTCGTGCAGAGGATTTTGTTCTCGGTGCCGGTGTCATTCTTCAGCACACGCGTCCAGGCGACCGGCATCATGGGGGTATTCACATCCTGTTCGGTGCCAGCTTTGGATTTTTTGGCATAGGCTGCGGGTGGTGAATCAGGTGTCATGCCCTGAAGAATCTGACCACGTGCCAGAATGACCGCATCCGCAGGCGGGGCGGCCTCATACACGTCGCTGTTGCCAAACAGACCGCTCACACCGCGCAGGATGGGGTGATTCGCGTTCGCGGCCTCAATGACGCCCTTGGTGGCCTCGAACTTGTGCTTGCCCCAGTGGCTCACCCAGGTCTCGCCCAGGACTTTGCGGCCCCAACCGCCGCTATCGTTGTTCCAGTTCCACGCCGCAAAGGGGCTGTCTTTGGCATAGCCGTTGAAGGCGTGCGTGCTGGTGCGCAAGGCGATGATCGGCACACCGCGATGGACGGCGGCTTCGAATTTTTTGCTGGTGGCGTCATCCCATTGGCGGAAACGCAGCAGCATGATGATGGCATCTGCCGAATCCAGTGCTTCGGGATGGCTCAGGCTCGTTCCCGCATCGGGATCAATCGTGCCATCAGCGCCGAGGCTGAACAGCACGGTACATTTGAAACCCTGGCGCTGGCTGAGGATCTTGCCCAGCATCGGCAGGGCCTCCTCGCTGCGGTATTCCTCATCACCGGCGAGCAGGACGATGTGTTTGTCTTTGGCCTCGCCAGCAGGCAGATAAACGACGTGGTCGCCCGCAGAGAGGCAGGGGGAGGCAAGTGTCAGGGCGCAGAGTGTGAGGAGGAATTGTTTCATGGCATTTGGAATGAACGGCGGGATGATGAGTGAAGTGCTGCTGAACGTCCATTCTTTCCTGGTCAAGCAGAGCAGCGAGCCTTTTCATCATCACCATGATTCCGAAATTTCCACTCATCGTCACCTTGGTCATCGCCGGCCTCATCGCCTGGCAGCAGATCACCGCGCATGTGATGCGTTCATTAGGAACGCTGATTTTAATGGTGCTGTGGCTGGTGCTGCTGGGCTTGTGGTGGGCCCTGCGCAAACGCGGTGTCCACTTGATCCGTCTGGGCATCCTGATCGTGGGTTTCGCTGCCATCAGCTTCACCGCACGCCGGGTGCTGCGTTATGAAGGCTCGGCGGATGGTTCCGCTTTTCCGCAGTTGGTGTTTCGCTGGCAGAAAAAGAATACACCCGTGCTACCGAAGCTGCCTGCTGCCGAAACTGCGGCCCCGGCTGTGGATGAGCCGCCGCCAGCCGGTGCCGCCGACATGCCGCGCTTTTTGGGTGCCGCCGGCGATGGCATTCTGCTTGAGCCTGACTGGCAGACCGACTGGCAGGCACATCCGCCACGCGAAGTGTGGCGGCAGGCGATCGGACTGGGCTGGTCGGGCTTCGCCGTGGCCGGACGACGCGCCATCACGCAGGAACAGCGTGGCGAAGACGAATATGTGACCTGCTATGACCTGACCGACGGCAAGCTGCTGTGGTCGCACGCTGACAAGGCACTGTTCACGGAAGCGCTCGGTGGCGACGGCCCGCGGGCGACGCCCACGGTGGATGTGGCGAAGGGCGTGGTCTTTGCGCTCGGCGGCACGGGCATCCTGAACTGCCTCGACGTGAAAACAGGCGCGGTGAAATGGTCGCGCAAGGCGCTGCAGGACGCGGGCAACGCACCGCAACTCGAATGGGGCAAGAGTTCATCGCCTTTGCTCATCGGTGATGTGGTGGTGTGCAGCGGCGGCAGCAAGGGTGCGTCGCTGCTGGCCTGGCGCAGAGACAGCGGCGAGCTGTCGTGGACAGCAGGTGACGATGGCGGCAGCTACAGCTCGCCGGTTTTGCTGACGCTGGCCGGACGCGAACAGATCGTGAGCGTGAACCGTGAATCAGTGACGGGACATGATCCGGTAGGCGGGAAAGTGCTGTGGACGTTTGCGTGGCCCGGCAAGACGCCCAAGGTCTGCCAGCCGGTGGCCGTGGGCACGGCGCAAGTGTTGCTCACCTCCAGCTACGGCACGAAGAGCCATCTGTTGGAAATCGGGGCTTCTGGGGAGACGCTGACCTGTAAGGCGGTGTGGAGCAGCACCGCTCCGCGCACGAAATTCAGCAGCGCAAGTGTGTTTGGCACGCATGCTTACGCACTGGATGAAGGCACGCTCGCCTGTGTGGATCTGGCGACCGGAGAGCGCGGTTGGCGTGACGGACGCTATGGTTTCGGCCAGCAGATTCGGGTGGGCGAGCACTGGCTGCTGGTCCAGGCGGAAAAGGGCTTTGTCGCCTTGGTCAAACCCAATGCGGAGCGGTTGGACGAGGTATCACGCCTGGAAGCGCTGAGCGCCAAAACCTGGAACCCACCGACGCTGGCGGGACGCTGGCTGCTGGTGCGCAATGACTGCGAAGCGATCTGCTTTGAGATCCCCGCCAAATAAGCCGCTCAATGACATGTTGGCGTGCTACAGCACTTACCAAACACGGTGCAGGAAGCGTCCCATGAAGCTTCTGGCTGAGTCGGGCTTGGAGTAGCGCTGGCCGTCACCCGCCATTTCAGACCGCACCTGT
>JBDNIB010000217.1:0-3476 GCA_041688535.1 Prosthecobacter sp. | reverse complement strand
CGCCGCCGACAGCGACGACGGCCCGCCGCTTCCGCATCGTGAATGCGCTCACGCCTTGCCTGTATCATCCAGCAGACCGTGCCGTGGATGGCAAAGCGGCGCTGGAGGCTGGCCTGGAACGTTTCGCCAAACGCAAGGCCGCACCGGTCGAAGGCGAACCGCTTGCCCCGGCGAGATTGATCTCCAACGACGCCACCAATGTATATCAGCTCCCCGATGGCAGTTTCGAGATGTATTCCGTCGCCTTGATGCAGGTGGACAAAGACGACCCGCGCTACGCCGCGCAGGACAACATCCCCGGCCTCGTCCGTGTGATCAACCGCTACACCAGCGCCGACGGCCTCGCCTGGAGCAACCGCCAGCGCGTGATCACGCCGGATGCCGCTGATCCCCACGACCTCCAGTTCTACTGCCTCTCCGTCACCAACACCGAACGCGGACGCATCGGCCTGCTCGGACATTACCGGCTTGATGCGCAGACCATCGAGATCGAAGCCTGCTTCTCCACCGACGGCATCACCTGGCAGCGTCCGCAGCGCCAAGCCTGGATCACCCGCGACGCCCCCGGCTCCACCGCCGCCAGCTACCTGCTCCACGCCCCGCACGCGATGATCCAACGCGACGGCCAATGGCACCTCTCTACACCGGCGGCAACTTCGCCCACAACCACCGCGACACCCATGGCACCGCCGAAACCCGCGCCGTGATGCTGGCGACGTGTGAGCGGTTGTGGGAGTGAGTTCGACGATACGACTCATTTTTTTGGTCCCGGATGGTCCGCAAAGACAGGATTGGTCAAGTATAAGTCAAGTTGTCGGTCAAGCCCGGGACCGACAGCAGCCGGACTGATCGTGGAGTGATTTCAAAAGGCAGTTGCACGGTTTAATGACGCATTAACACCGCTTTATTGACGGCGGAGAGCCATTCGGACGGGAGTGCAGTGCGACAAAATTGTTTACTAAAAGTGAACGGTCGTTTACTTTTAGTGAACAATGACTGACTTGACCGCCATATTTTCGAAGGCTCGCGCCGAGACGCTTAGGCTGCTTTTCGACGAGCCGGGCAAGGAGGCTCATGTGAGGGATTTGGCACGCATGGCTGGGTTGACGCCGGCGGCGATGCAGAAGGAACTGTGCTATCTTCAAGAGATCGGCCTCGTGGTGGGAGAGCGGGATGGAAACCGGCTGTATTATCGGGCGGAGACGGCTCATCCGTTGTTTCCCGAGCTTCGCGGACTGGTGGCGAAGACGACGGGGATCGCCCCTGAGTTGAGAAAGGCGCTGGCGAAAGTGGTGGGAGTCGATCTGGCCTTCGTATTCGGCTCAGTGGCGGCAGGGACGGCAAAACCGGGCAGCGACGTGGATGTGATGCTGATTGGCACTGCGGGTCTGCGGAAGGTGGCGTCGGCATTGCGGGAGGTTTCGAACCGTTTGGGTCGAGAGATCAATCCGTATTGCCTGACGGCGGGCGAGTGGCGGCAGAAGCGGTCAAAGCAGGATGTCTTCGTGAATCGCGTGTTGAGCGAACCCAAACTCTGGCTGAAGAGTGGCGACGATGAGCTTGGAAACCTGGGCTAAAAACGGCTGGCTGCGTCCCCACCAGACGAACCGGCAGCAGATCACCGATCTGCTGGCCATCGTCGAGCGTGATCTGGCGGATGCTCGGAACGTCGGCGTCTCGGCAGACTGGCAATTCGGCATTGCCTACAACGCGGCTTTGACGCTCTGCACCATTCTGCTTTACGCGAGTGGCTATCGTCCCGAGAAGAATCTCGCTCATTACCGCACGCTCCAGGCGCTTCCGCTGATCCTTGGAGCAGACCGGAATGATGATGCCGACTACCTGGACACCTGCCGCGCCAAGCGAAACACGGCTGAGTATGACGTCACTGGATCTGTGAGCCAATCTGAGGCGGATGAGTTGAGGGATTTCGCTGCGGGATTGCAAGCAACGGTCTTCGAGTGGCTCCGCAAGAATCATCCCCCACTGCTTGACGCATGAGTTCCGATAAAACCAAAAACCACGTTCAGCTCCTAAACAGCTTGGTCCAAGAAAATCAGAACCCGACGCTGTTCCGCTACATGAAGCTCAGCACATTATTGCTGCTGCTCGAAGGCAAAGCATTCTTCCCGTCAGTCGCTAATTTTTGCAAAGACGATCCTTTCGAGGGCAGCCTGTTTTGCGAACCCGAATGGCTGATGACCGCATCTCTTGAACTCAAAGGCCAAGACTCGAAAGGCAAACTTGATAAGTGGTTGCGTGAAAGGGCCAATCGTTGGGAAGGGGCGAGTATCGATTCTAGACAAACCAGCCCAAGCATCAGGTCCCAACTGCTGTCAGGAATCTACATCAGGGAACTCAGAGACCGCCGAGCAGCGTGGTGTTGGTTTCAGCACGATTTGGAATCTGCCGGCATGTGGTCTGTTTACGGGCACACGGGAGTAGCTGTGCGAACCAACTTGAATGCGCTGAAGTCTTCTTTGCCTTCAAACCGCTCGTTTCAGGTAGCTCGGATGCGTTATGTAGATCGTCGCCCGTCCACCGAGAACGCATTTGATGCTAAAGGAAAAGACCGAAACCTCATACTTCGACCTCATCTGCTCAAAGCCATTGAGTATAAGCACGAGAACGAAATCAGGGTAATTGCCGAGTGCCCAGCAAAATGCGGTGGTGTGCTTGTCGAACAAATGGGCTGGCAATCCCTGATTGAAAAAATCATCGTCTCACCGCTTCTGCCCGCTCAAGAGGCGGAAGCGATCAAAGCGATGCTTGAAAAGTATCCATGGGAAAAGAGCGTGATTATCGAGCGCTCAAATCTGTTGCCTGACAACAGCATGCACAGTCCAGACGGATTGCTTGAAGCAATCCGCTCGACTCATGACGGCTGTTATGAGCTAGGGCTACCAGATCCCATTGCAGGGCTTTAGCAGATTCTTGTCAGGTCACACCTTCGCCAAAATCCCATTGAACGTCGCGCTAGGACGCAGTGCGGCGTCCGCCTTGGCGATGTCGGGCTTGTAGTAGCCGCCGACTTCGACGGGCTGGCCTTGGACGGCGAGGAGTTCAGCGACGATCTTGGCTTCGTTGGCGGCGAGTGCTTCGGCGACTGGCTTGAAGTGGGCTTGCAGTTCACCGTCGGTGGTCTGGGCGGCGAGAGCCTGGGCCCAGTAGAGGGCGAGGTAGAAGTGGCTGCCGCGATTGTCGATGGTGCCGAGTTTGCGGCCGGGGCTGCGGTCGTTTTCGAGGAACTTGCCGGTGGCTGCGTCGAGCGTGTCGGCGAGCACCTTGGCTTTGGCGTTGCTGAAGTTGTCGGCGATGTGCTCGAAGCTCGGGGCGAGGGCGAAGAACTCGCCGAGGCTGTCCCAGCGGAGGTAGTTTTCTTCCAGGAACTGCTGCACATGCTTCGGCGCGGAGCCGCCGGCACCGGTTTCAAACAAGCCGCCGCCATTCATGAGCGGGACGATGGAGAGCATCTT
>JBDNIB010000216.1:0-2822 GCA_041688535.1 Prosthecobacter sp. | reverse complement strand
TCACCACCAGCTTGCATACACCATCAAGGCCACCATGATCAAAGGCGGTTTGGATCGCGGGTCGCAAGTGTTCCTCGGTGTAATGCATTCAGAGGTTAAACGCACGATCTTTAACTTTTCTTAACCACCTGAATAGTTACCGAACCGGTTAGATTGAAGGCGACTTCAGTTGCTCCGGCGTCTTCCGCGTTTTGAAGTAGTTCAAAAATAAAATGCGTTTTCTCAGAATACTGGTGGGCAAGCAGGTCCGCTATGCCAGAGGCGAATCCGTTGCGGCGTGTGACTTCCACCCATTCTCTCCGATTCGGACGAGTTCGCTGAGCTCTGTGGAATCAAGGTTCATGAATCGAATTGTTTAGCTGAGAGTGAGAGTTCCGAACACAACAGGCTCTGCGATGATGTCCGCCCTTTGGTGTGCTGATTCCAGTTCAGCGGCCCGACGTTCGTAATCGCGCTTTGCGGAATCGAGGTGGGAGTCACGCATGCGAATGATGCGGATGTCCGCCGCTTGATCGCGCTGATCTTCGAAGGTGCTGAGCCGGGCAGCGTGGGTGGTTTTCAGTGACGCGAGACGTGCCTGGGCGATTTGGGACATGGCCTCGATGTGTAGGGCGCGGGAATCCAGCCATTGGCGATAGTGAGCTTGCTCCAGTGTTCCTTCCTCGGCTGTCGTCAGAGCTTTTGATTCAGATTCGGCGGACTGAGCGGCTTCAAGCAATTCCAGGAGACGGGGCGTGAGGTCTGGATGGGAGCAAACCGGCTGGAACGTGAAGTCCTCCCGAATGCCGAGCTTGCGCCAGCGGTAGATGGCGAAGGGATGCCGGCCTGCCGGAAGGTCGCTGGCCTTCACGGCAAGACTGCAAAACAATGCAGCGGAAGGCTGGAGAGTCTGCGCCGCCTGACGTGCCAGCGGGTGGGTGGGAGTGATGAAAGCAATGCGCGGCGTTCGTCTGCGGCGACTTGGTCAAAGGTGAAGGCGAGATAAGGATCATTGCCCTTGAGCCAGCGTTCCCAAGCCTTGGCAGTGGCTCCGGTTTGATTCAGCGGCATGAAGTCGGCAAGAAGCTTTTCACGGATTTCTTGCCCAATCTGGAGCGAGGCGATGCTCTTGCGTCCAAATGCGCTCGTTAAATTAGTGACCCCGACGCTCTCAAGATAGCGGGCGATCAAGTTTGCCAGCAATGTCGGAATCAGCCAAAAGCTCGACGCCCGACGAATCATGTCCTCGTCACGCTCTGGCAGCGAAAGGCCAAAGAGCTTGGCTTGCTCTTCCTCAAGCCGGGTTTGCTCCTGAACGGCCCGAATCTCGTTGTCGGAGAGTTGTTGCAACCGCACAGCACGTTCTTCCGGGGTGAGGGTGAGATTCTCGGCGATTACCTCAGCTCTCGGGTCAATCGCCCCAGAATTTCCTCGCTGCCGCCCAATGCCTGACGGAACACACCGATGCGGAGCAGGCAGCACTCGTAGATTTCGGCATCCACAGTGCCAGGTGTGATGAAGTTGTAGATGGCTACCGTCTCGCTCTTCTGGCCGTAGCGGTCGATGCGTCCGATGCGCTGCTCCACGCGCATGGGGTTCCATGGCAGGTCATAGTTCACCAAGGCGTCGCAAAACTGGTAGTCGAGGCCTTCGTACCCGACTTCCGAAGAAAGCAGCACATCAATGGCAGTCGGGTCTTCCTTGGGACGACTGAAGCGATTGCGCAAATCCCGCCGCTCGTCCTCGGGGATGTCGCCATAAACAAGCCCGATGCGGGCGGACTCGGAAGCGAGTTTCTCCACCAGATAGGCAAGCGTATGGCGGAAGGTGCTAAAAACGAGGAGCTTGTTGTTATCGAGCTGTTGCTTGTCACGAATGACTTTGAGGAAGGTGGCGAGTTTCGGGTCTATGCCTGAAAGGGAACGCGCCTTTGCCACAAGCGTCTCCACATCCGTGCGGAACTCCTAGAGGGCGCCGTCCATCTCCGCGCTTGTCTCGGGACCGTCCATTTCACTCACTTCGATCTTTGAGAGATGCCTGTGGAGCATGCTCTCCAGGAGCGGCGCAAGACCAAAGACGCAACTCGCGATCTGACGCCGCACGGTGGTCAGCATGAACTTGAGGTTTTCATCACCGTGACGGTGAGCGAGCATCCTGGAAATGATGTCGATGACGTCATGGTGGAGGGCGCTTTGCTCCTGAGTGTATTCGACAGCAACAGTTTCAGGCTTCCTAGTGGTGAAGCTGCCAATATCCCGTCTGCGCGTCCGATTGATGAGTGGAGAGAAGGTGTAGAGGTTCTCCAGTTCGCGAATGACGGGGGTTCGGACCTGCCAGAGGGGTGACAGGTTGACCGGGCACATGGGTTACAGTTGGTGAGGCGGTCTATGCCTTGGAAAAACACCCCTACGCCGGATCTACGATTGAAGTCTGTCACCTTAGCCAACAGTGATCGTTACTCGATCACGGAGCTGTGTGAAGAGTTTGGAATAAGTCGCAAATGTGGTCACAAGTGGCTGGTGCGTTATGCTGAGGGTGGCTCATCTGCGCTATGCGATGGCAGCCGTGCGCCGCACAGTGTGCCGCTGCGCACGAGTGACGCCATTGAACGCATGGTGGTGGCAGAGCGGCGTCTGCAGCCGACCTGGGGACCGAAGAAGATTCGCGCGGTGCTGGAGCGCAAGCACTCGATGGAAGCGCCGCCTGCGATCAGCACCTTGGGCGAGATTTTGAAGCGTCATGGCATGATCGAGGCGCGCCGCAGGCGGCCTGGTGCCTTGGATGTGAAGCGTGGTGAGCTAACCCAAGCCCTGCGGCCCAATCATGTGTGGGCGACGGATTTC
>JBDNIB010000215.1:0-11218 GCA_041688535.1 Prosthecobacter sp. | reverse complement strand
CCTTGATACCAATTGACGGAGATGGGGCCACGCCAGTCATTGGCGGGAAGCTGGAAGTGCGACTCGCAGTTCACAGGGGTGACGTCGGAGTTGAAGGCCTCGCCGGTGGCCTCGGCGGAGGTGGGCAGGGTGCCGTCCACGGCGTTCCAGAGCAGGTCCATGGTGTGGCTGCCCATGTCGCCGATCTGACCGGCACCGAAGTCCCAGAACATGTTCCAGGAGAGGCAGTTCGCGCCAGCTTTGCCGGAGAAGTAGGCGGGATTGTATGGATGATACGGTGCCGGGCCAAGCCAGAGGTCGTAATGGAAGCCAGGAGGCGGGGTGCCTACTTCGGGGAAGTAACCGGGCTTCGGAATCTGGCGGTTGCCCCAGGCGTAGGCATCTTTCAGCTCGCCGATGGCGCCGTCGCGGATGAGTTCTTTGACGCGGTTGAAATTCGGCTGTGCATGGCGCTGCATGCCGACCTGCGTGGCGAGCTTGCCTTTCTTTGTTTCCCACGTCGCGCGGACGGTGCGGGCCTCGTTCACGGTGATGGCGAGCGGCTTTTCACAATAGACGTGCAGGTTGCGCTTGAGCGCCCAGTTGGCGATGAAGGCATGTGTGTGGTCGGGCGTGCAGATCATGACGGCATCGAGGCCTTTGTGATCGAGGCATTTGCGCCAGTCGATGTAGGTGGTGGCACCGGGGAAGCGCTTCAGCGCATCGGGGAAGTGCGCCTCATTGATGTCGCAGAGGGCGACGACGTTTTCATCGGAGAGGGCTTCATAGTGGGCGGGGCCGCGGCCGCAGACACCGATGAGGGCGACGTTGAGTTTGTTGCTGGCGGCGTTTTGGCCGAACAGCGGGCGGGTGATCATGCTGCCGGCGACGAGGCCGGCGGCACCGACGAAGCGACGGCGGGAGAGCGGGGTAGGTTGGTTGTTCATGGCGGAGGCCATGAAACGACGCATGGCGGTGATCTCAAGCGCCAAGGTGGTGGAAACACCGTTTTATGCGGTCGTGCGGAAAAAAGCGCGCGGGAAGAAGCGGCTTGCATTGGCAGCGCAGGCTATGGATCATGCGTGCGACAACCTGACACGAACATGGAAATACCGACTGCCGCCAAAACACTGCTGGAACACAAAGGACGTGATGTCTGGACGATCGCGCCAGACATCACGGTCTATGAGGCCATCAAGATGATGTCTGAGAAAAATGTGGGCGCGTTGCCCGTCGTCGAAGGCACGAAGCTTGTCGGCATCATCTCGGAGCGCGACTACATGAGCAAGGTGATGCTCAAGGGGAAGTCGTCCAAGGACACGCCGGTGCGCGACATCATGACGAGCGATGTGGTGACGGTGGGGCCGAATGACAATGTCTCGAAGTGCATGGAGATCATCACGGAAAATCACGTTCGCCATTTGCCGGTGATCGAGGATGGCGTGCTGCTGGGCATCGTGTCCATTGGCGACCTGGTGCGCTGGACCATTTCGACACAGCGCATGACGATCGAACAACTGGAGGCGTACATCGCTGGCGGTTACGCGGCGTAAACGCGCTTACTTGGCGGCGGTTTCGCCGCTGATCTTGAGATTGCGCACCTTCACGGACTTCCCGGCAGCCAGCCAACTGCGGGCCTTCGGGGTGGCGAGGAAGGCGTGCGCGGCGCGGAGTTCTTTGCCGTCGAGATTCGCGGCCATCTTATCGCCCTGCCACTCGACGCGTAGCTTGTGCCACTCGTTCGGTTTCACCGCCATCGGCAGTTTGGCGAGGGTGTGCGAAGGTTTTACGGAATCCTCGGCGATGCTGAGGCCGGCGGCGTTGATGACGACACGGCCGATGTGTTTGTCCGAATCACAGCCGACGAGGAAGCTGCCGGGGGCGTCGAAGAAGAACTCGACTTCGATGGTGGCACTAGCGAGACCGACCTTGTGATGCAGCACCGGGATGTGTTTCTCGGCTGGCAGATCCAGCACGCTCAGCACGCCGTCTGCGGGTGTCCATTGGCCTTTGGCGATGCTGAAGCTGGCCTCCAGCGGCGCTTTGAAATCCGGCGCGGCGAGAACGGGCAGCGCGTGGTCATGCAGCAGCGGTTTGGCATCGTCAGCCAAGGCAGACGCGGCGAGCAGGAGGAGGCAGGCGAGGGATTTCATGGTGGGAGGTTTCAAGGTTGGCGGGTGGTGGCGGGATAGAGGTCTGGCATGAGCAGCGGGCGCAGAACCATGGGCGTGAGTTCCCAGGGCAGGGGCTGCCAGGCATAATGGTCGGTGGCGATGCGTGCCCAGGCGAGGCGGCCACAGTGACGCCAGGGGTCGAGGACGATGCCGTCTTCAAAGCGCTGGCCTTTGGCAGTGACGACGATGCCGTTGTGCTCTAGCAACGTGGCACGGCGGGCGGAGGTGAGGTGCAGGTCGAGGGTCTTCGAGTTGAGGCGATGCAGGTGGGGAAATAAATCATCACGCCATTGGTAGCAGAGGCCGCGTTTGCGCAGGCCGGTGTTGACGAGGCCGTTGTTCATCCACGGATAGCGCAGCGGTTTGAAGTCGCGCGCCAGGTCGGCGGCGGTTTCGATGGCGGCGGTGGCGAGCTGGTCGGCCTCGGCGACGCTCACGGCAGGGCTGAGCTGCTGGAGGTCGTGGCTGAGGCGGCGGGCCTGCTCCTGGCGTGTGGCGGGCGTGCCGAGATTGACGCAGGAAGCGATGAGGAGCGGAAGAACGGAGAGGGTGAGGCGGGCAAGGACGGACATGCGAAAAAAGAGTTCAAAGCGGGCCGTGGTTGGCCTCATGCAGCGCACGGGCCTGCGCCTGCCACTTTTCACGCGTGGCGCGGTTTTTGAAGGCCAGTAGCTCGCTGAAGGCGCGAAGGTCATCAGCACTCCATTGGGCGATTTGTTTCCAGGTGCGGATGCCGCAGGCGTGCAGTTGCTCGTTGATGACTTTTTTGATGCCTTTGATCTGCGTGAGATCGTCATCCGGCACACCGGCCAGCGCGGCGGCGATTTCGCTGGCCTGATGCAGCACGCGGGCCTGGTTTTGCAGGCGGTCGATCTCGGTGCTGGCGGTTTGTAGGCGTTTTTCACAGTCGGCGAGGCTGCGGCGCGCTAGCCCGAGGCCGGCGGGGTCGGCCGGTGTTTTCTCTGCGAGTCCGGCGACCTGCCGCTGCCAGCCATCGCGTTCCTGCGTGAGGGCAGAGACGGTGGACTGATGCTGGCTGAGTTCGTTGACGAGCGCGGTGATTTTGCTTTGGATCGAGGCGGCGGCTGGCTTGGACGGCACCAGCGTGGCACGCTTGCGTTTGGGTTTGGCAGGCGGTGAGGCAGGTTCTTCAGGCGCGGGAGGCGTGGGCGCTGCCGTGGACTCTTCTAGACGGGTGCGCAGCGTTGCGAGCTCGGTGTGAGCTGTTTTGAGTGCGGCGGTGGACTGATCCCGTTCGCTACGCAGGAGGTCGAGTTCGTGGAGCCGTTTGGCGGCTGCCGTTTCGAGTGCCTGGGTGGCTTCGCGGGCCTTGGCGGCTGCGTCTTGGCTCTGCCGTGTCTCGGCCTGGGCAGTGTGCAAATCCACCCGCAGGGTGCGGAGTTCGGTGGCTGCCTGCCCGGCGAGTTGGGTGGTCTCGGCCACACTTTCGGGCGGCGCGGCGACGATGGCTTGCAGCGCAGGCTCCTGGAGCGGCTGCGGCTGCCTGCTGCCGCGCCACTGCCAGCCGAACCACGCGAACACTGCGGCGGTGAGGCCGAGGAGCGGTGCGAGGTAGAGCAGCAGCCAGAAGGCGGAGGACATCATGGATTTGAAATGGGGGATGAGAGGCTTGAAAGCCGCAGTCGGAGCAGTTCGAGGGCGGTAGCGGAGAGTTCTTCGATCAGACCGGGGGAGATGCCAGCAGGAAGCTGGGTGGATTTGGCCATGCCGCCAGCTTGGACCAAGGCGGGCGTGATGGGCAGGAGTTGCCAAGTGCTGCCGGGTGTGGCGATGGCAAAACTGCCCGCACTGTTGGCGGCAGGCGCTGGCGGCAGGCTTTTGAGGGTGTGGAAGACCTCGGCAGTGGCAGGCTGGCAGTTGCCACGGACATGGAGGTCGTCGGCACTGACGAGCAGGTGCGGGGCATAGGCTTGTCGGGCGGCGGCGATGAGCTGCGCACGCAGGGCTTCTTCGGCGATCTGGCCGGAGAGAATGGCCTTCGAGTCAAAGAGGGCGAGGCTGATGAAGGACGGCTGCAACTGCATGGCCGGGGCGGCTGCGCGCGCACCGTTCAACCAGTCGGTGAGCGTGGCGCTATCATCCCCCAGCAGGGCGGGCGGGAGGTCTGCGGGGTGGGTTTGCCGCCATGACTGCTCCGCGCTGGCGATCTGCCAGTCCACCGCTTGCCAGGCCGTGCCGCCGAAGCATAGAAACAGGCTGCGCTCAGCGGCCGTCTGGCCCGTGGGTAGCAAGGCGGTGGTGATGAGGCCGAACTCGCCGCTGGGACGGCGCTGCGGGCTGACGCGGATTTCATCATGCACGCGGTGTGGGGCAAAGACTGCGAGGGCAGCGTCCAAAATGTCACGCTTCATCACCGCCGTGCCGACTTCACCGCGCAGGATGACTTCGTTTTCGCGGCTGGCGATGAAGAGGTGCCCCGGCGGCAGTCCGGCCTGACGGCGGCGCTCGGCCTCGGCGAGCTGCTGCTGTGTGAGCGTGCCACGAAGCTCGTGTAAAGCGGGGAGCACCTGCTGCTGCCAGGCGTCGGTGCTGACACCGAGGGCCTGCGCCTTCGCCAACAGCACGTCGTCTGGCAGATGTAGCGGAATTTCCTGCCAGGGCTGACCGATCTGGGTGAGATGGGCCTGGGCGGTCTGCGGCGGTGCAGGCACGCCACGGAGGGTACGGGAGACGCTGGCCGCCTCGTCATGGGTGGCCGCATCAGTGGCGAGCGTGCCTGCGACCACGCCGCCCTGGCTGCTCCAGCTTTCCTGCACACTGCGCAGGAGGTCACGGGCCTCGTAGTCAGTGGCCGCAGTTCCCAGTAGGCGGGCTTGCGGGCCGGTGGCGGCCAGCAGCAGCCAGCCGGGCGGATAGGGGGTGATCTCAATGTCGTCGCGCACGACGCTGACGGGATTGAGGCGCAGGCCGAGGCTAGCGGTCAGTGGCGTGGGAGCGCGGACGAGATCACGCACGGCGGCGGCGATGGCCTGGCGATCTTGTGCGGTGCGCACGCTGCCAGCGATGTGCGCCTGCTGGCCGTCAAAGTCGAGCCGCAGCCGACCGAGCCGACTGGCGAGCGTGGGCTGCTGTGAGAGGGCGTTTTGCGCGGCAGCGGCGAGAGCACGCTCCATGCGTGGCAGACACACCAGCGCACCGATGAGCCAGAGGACGAGCAGCGTCACAGCAGAGATGATCCAGCGCACGCGAGTCATGGCGGGTGTGGACTCACTCCTTGTTTTCCGTGAGCATGCTCACTTCGCGGAGGCTGTAGCGCCGCACCTCGCCGCGCTGATTGGTTTGCACGAAGGTTTCTGCGCCGATGTCAAACGCGGTGAGCCAGCCTTCGCCATACGCCCAGGTGTCGAGGCAAATGCGTCCTGGCAGGCTTTTGGGCAGGCCGTCCTTCTGCGCGGTGTGGCCGCAGATCAGGGTTTTGCCGGAGAAATGCGGGTGGGAGTCTTCAAACCGCCGCCAGAACAGCCAGTCGTCGCTTTGATCCTGCATGGGCAGCATGGCGTTCACATTGGCATGCACGAAGATGTGGTGCTCCGTCTCATGCCAGCGGCGCAGGCGCTGGGAGAGGAAGGCCCAATGCTCCGGCGGGACGGCGTTCCAGTCAGGCACGTCCATGCAGCCGTAGGATTGCATGGTCTGCCTGCCGCCCACGCCAAACCAGGAGCCGGTGTCCACCATGCGGGAGCGGGCGTCGAGCATGAGGATCTCGTGGTTGCCGAGCAGCGGGATGAGCTGGGTGCGGGACTCCAGTTCCAGCAGACGGTGCAGCACGCCACGGGTGTCCGGGCCGCGGTCCACATAGTCGCCCAATGTCACTACCGTGTCGCTCTTTTGCGGTGCCAGCTCCTCCAGCATCTGCTCCAACGCGGTGGAGCAGCCATGGATGTCCCCGATGACCAGGGTGCGGCCGCGGGCAGTCGCACGCGGGGGCAGCGAAATCCGCGACGTGTGAATGTCGGGGGCGTCGTCACTGACCAGGATGGGCATCCGCTACTCTTGCGCGAGGAAGGCCGGACGCAACTGCCGATCATCGTGATGGCGCAATCCCTTTCGTCATGCATGCTGGGCGGGATGTCCAGCCGCCAGCCACCAGCCGCCACCACCCAGCCGATTTTTCAGGCCCGGGGGGTGCGCAAGGTCTATCACACAGGTGATCTGGATGTGGTGGCGCTCCAGGGGGTGGATCTCGATTTTCATGCGGGTGAGCTCGTCGTCCTGCTCGGTGCCTCAGGCAGTGGCAAGTCCACGCTGCTGAACATTTTCGGCGGTCTTGACGTGCCTACTGCCGGTTCGCTGCGCTACAAAGGCTGGGATTTGTCTGGCGGCGGCGAGCGCACGCTGACGCAGTTCCGCCGCAACTGCGTGGGCTTCGTGTTCCAATTCTACAACCTCATCCCCAGCCTCACCGCCCGCGAAAATGTGGCCCTGATCACCGAGATCGCCCCCGATCCGATGAAACCGGAGGACGCGCTGGACCGCGTGGGTCTCAGCCACCGGCTGGATCATTTCCCCTCCCAGCTCAGCGGCGGGGAGCAGCAGCGCGTGGCCATCGCCCGGGCCATCGCCAAACGTCCCGAGGTGCTGCTCTGTGACGAGCCCACCGGCGCGCTCGATGTGACCACCGGCATCACGGTGTTGGAGGCTGTGGAGCGCATCAATCGCGAGCTCGGCACGCTCACCGTCGTCATCACCCACAACGCCGCCATGGCCGCCATGGCCGACCGCGTGTTGCACCTGTCCGACGGTCATATCGTCAAGGAGAGCCGCAATGAGCAGCGTGCAGACGTGACGACACTGCAATGGTGAGCGCGCAGGCCGCGTCAGGCGGTTTACCCGCTTCATTCCATTGAGCATGGGCCATGCAACCCAACGGGTCGCAGCAGAGGCATGCAGCATGACGAATTTTGTCCAAATTCAACTGGCATACCAGTAAGATTCCAGTAGGCTGACGCGTTGAAAGTCGCCCCGCCAATCATGCCTACTCGCACCCTTACACCACCCCCGAAAGCCGCCGCTCCGGCGCGTCTGCAATCCCGCGCGTATTCCGAACTTCGACGCCTCATCGCTTCGGGCGAGTTTCCGGCGGGGATGTTTCTTTCCGAACGCCAACTGGCGGCGCAGCTCGAAATGAGCAAAACGCCGGTGCATGTAGCGCTGGAGCGACTGGAGTCGGAGGGATTCGTGACGATCTCGGCGCAGCAGGGGATCGTGGTGCGCGGATTGACCGTGGAGGACATCGTGGATCACTACGAACTGCGTGAGGCTATCGAATCCTATGCGGCGGGCCGACTCGCGGGGCGATTGAATGACGCGCAGCGCCGGGAGTTGGACAAGAGCCTGACTCAGCAGCAAAAGGCGCTGAAGAGCGGCGATTTCCTGCAGATGATTGACCTGGATGCGCGGTTCCACCTGCTGTTGAGCACGTTTCTCGGGAATCGCACGATCCTTGCCACGATGGAGCAGCTTCGGGACAAGATTCATCAGGTGATCGTCCGGGTGACCAGCCTGAACGCGCATCGTTTGGGTGAAAGCGTTGAGGAGCATCGCGGCATCGCATCGGCGATTCTCGATGGTGATGGCGCGCTGGCGGCGCAGCGAGTGATCGCGCATCTCGACGCCGGAAAGCGCAACGTGCTGAACCCTTCACGCCTTCCTGCTTAACATGAAGTGCGTTCTGATGGCAATGACACTCGCGACTGCGCTGATCGCACGTGCCGAGCAGGCGACGTTTGTGCGCGGGATCAATCTGAACGGTCCGGCGCTGAAGATCGATGATCGTGACTGGGAGTCCGGTAAGGGCGCGAAGAACCTCACGGTCACCGGCAAGACCTTCGAGAATCAGAAGGTGCTGCTCAAGCCGCCGGTGGATGCGGAGCGCACGCGGATGATCCGCAGCAGCGTGTGGGGCAATGACGTGAACGTGACCTTCGATGCGGTGCCCGCAGGCAGCTATCAGGTCTATCTTTATGTTTGGGAGGACAACAACAACGAGCGCTTCAGTCTGAAGGTGAACGACAGGGTTGTCGTGGAGGCGTTTGAAAGCGGCTCGGAAGGCATGTGGAAAAAGCTCGGTCCGTGGCCAGCGAGTCCAGTGGCGGGCAAGATCACGATCACCGCCACTGCGGCGAGTCATGGCGCGGCGAATCTGTCTGGCATCGAGTTGTGGAAAGGCGAAGGCGGCATTCCGCAGATCGCCAAAGCGGGATTCGCCGAGGAACCGACTGCGGATCAGATCGCGTTCTTTGAAAACAAGATCCGTCCGGTGCTCGTCGAGCAGTGCTACGATTGTCACAGCGCGACTTCGAAGAAGATCAAAGGCGGCCTCGTGCTCGATTCGCGGGCGGGTGTCCACAAAGGCGGCGACACCGGTCCGCTGCTCACGCCGGGCGATCCCGAAGCGAGTTTGCTGATCGAAGCCGTGCGCCATCTCACGGAGGACACCGCCATGCCGCCGAAGAAGAAGCTGCCGGCGAATGTCATCGCCGATCTCGAAACCTGGGTGCGCATGGGCGCGCCTGATCCGCGCAACACGGACACCGTGGCCGCTTTGGAGGCGAAGTCGGCGATCAATTGGGACAAGGCACGCGAATGGTGGTCGCTTCAGCCGTTGAAAGCGCCGGCGTTGCCTGCGATCAAGGACAAGAACTGGCCCACGACTGACGTGGATCGTTTCATCCTCGCGAAGATCGAAACGGCGGGATTGAAACCCGCACGCGACGCCGACAAGCGCACGCTCATCCGCCGTGCCACCTTCGATCTAATCGGCCTGCCGCCGACGCCGGAGGAGGTGAACGGCTTCCTCGCGGATGAATCCGACAACGCTTTCGGCAAGGTGGTCGATCGCCTGCTCGAATCGCCCGCATACGGTGAGCGCTGGGGCCGTCACTGGCTTGATGTGGTGCGCTACGCAGACACGGCGGGCGACAACTCGGACTATCCGATCCCCCAAATGCGCCGCTACCGCGACTGGGTCATCGCGGCGTTCAATCGCGATCTGCCGTATGACGAATTCGTGCGCGATCAACTCGCCGGCGATCTACGTGGCGGTGCGACGGATGCCGAACGCTACGACCGCATCGTCGCCACCGGTTACATCGGCAATGCGCGGCGTTTTGGCTCGCGTGTCGATGATTACCCGCAGCATCTCACGATCGAGGACACCATCGACAATCTCGGCCGCACCTTCCTCGGCCTCACAGTGAATTGCGCACGCTGCCACGACCACAAGTTCGATCCGATCAGCAATGAGGACTACTATGCGCTCTACGGCATCTTCAACAGCACGCGCTATCCGTGGCCGGGCATCGAACTCGACAAGAAACAGCGCGATCTCGTGCCGCTGGTGCCCATTTCGATGCAGGCCGATGCCGAGGCCAAACGCGCCGCTCGGGACAAGGAGCAGACGCAGTTGCGCAAAGAGTCCGACAAGCTCAAGGCCGATCTCAAGACCGCCGCGAAGGACAAAAAGCCCGCGATGGAGGCGAAGATGAAGGAGGCACAGGCCAAACTGGCCGCGCTGACGAAGAAACCGCTGCCGTTTGAGTTCGCGTATGCCGTGGCCGATGCCAAAAAAGTCGGCGATTCGACCGTGCAGCAAAAGGGCGACCCCGCGAAACCTGGCGCCGTCGTACCGCGTCGATTCCTTACCGTGTTTGGCGGGCAGACGCTGCCGCCAGCGGAGTCCTCCAGCGGTCGGGCGCAGCTCGCGGACTGGATTTTGACCAAGGACAATCCGCTGCCTGCGCGCGTGATGGCGAACCGCCTCTGGCAGTATCATTTCGGTCGCGGTATCGTTCCGACGCCGAACGATTTCGGCAAGCAGGGCCGCGCCGCGACGCATCCCGCACTGCTCGATTTTTTAGCGGTGAAATTCCGCGAAGGCGGCTGGTCGATGAAGTCGATGCATCGTCTCATCATGCTCTCGCGCAGCTACCGCATGTCCTCGGAGCGCGATGAAGCGTCTCTCGCAGATGATCCGACAAATGAGCATCTTTCCTCCTTCCCGCGCATTCGTCTTGATGCCGAAAGCATCCGCGACGCGCTGCTCGTGCTCGGTGAGAATCTCGACACTACACTGGCGGGCGAGCATCCTTTCCCGCCGCAGAACGAATGGAACTTCACGCAGCACAATGCCTTCAAGGCCGTCTATCCCACGAATCGCCGCAGCATCTATCTCATGACGCAGCGCATTCAGCGGCATCCGTTTCTCGCGATCTTTGACGGTGCCGATCCCAGCGCCAGCACCGCTGCTCGTCCGACCAGCACGACGCCGCTGCAGGCGCTGTTTTTGCTCAATGATTCGCTCGTGCATGAGCAGGCGTCGCGAATTGCTGAGCGGGTGGGTCACCAGGCTTCGGATGCGTCACAGCGCGTGAAATTTGCCTACGAACTGCTATTTGCCCGTCCACCGACTCCTGATGAATCACAAGCCGCCCGCCGTTTTCTCGCCGATGCGCAGCACGAGGCCGGAGACGAAGCATGGAACGCCTATGTCCGCGTCCTGCTGCGCCTGAACGAGTTCGTCTATCTCGATTAATCCCTTTATGAATTCACCACGACATCCCCGCCGCGAAATCCTGCGCTCTCTGGTGGGCGGATCGCTGCTCATGCCCGGCCTGCTCTCGCAACTGCTCGCGGAAGACAACGCCGATCCGCTGTCACCCAAGCGGTCGCATTTTCCGGCCAAAGCCAAGCGCGTCATCTTCATCTTCTCGAACGGCGGCGTGTCACACATGGACACGTTTGATCCAAAGCCCGAGCTGTTCAAAGCCGATGGCAAAAAGACCGGCCTGGGCGGCGGACTGTCGAATCAGCAGCGTGTCCTGCTCAAGCCCGGCTGGGAGTTTCGGCCCGGTGGACAATGCGGCACGATGGTCAGCGATTTGTTTCCGCATCTGCGCGAGATGATGGACGAGGTCTGCCTCATCCGCTCAATGAAGGGCGAGGACAACGAACACGCAAACGCCACACTCGGCATGCACACGGGTTCATTCTTTTTCTCGCGCCCGAGCATCGGCTCATGGGTGAGTTACGGCCTCGGCACGATG
>JBDNIB010000214.1:0-12901 GCA_041688535.1 Prosthecobacter sp. | reverse complement strand
TTTCCAGCGCTTGCTCGGACTTCGCTAGTTCTTCTGCCAGCGTCACTTTGGCCAGCGCCACAGCGGCTTTTGCCACGATCACGGTGGTCTCGTAGTCCACTGGGTCCAGCTTCACCAGCACCTCGTCCTTTTCAAAAAAACCACCGGGGCGGAACGTCGGGCTCACCTCCACAATCATGCCGGAAACTTCCGGCAGCAGCGTACTGCGCGTGCGCGGCTGCACCGCGCCCTGGGAGGCCACCCGCACCGGATACGTCGTCTTCTTCAATGTCATGCCCTCGACCGTGACGAGCACCGGCTTCGTCTCCATCGCCCGCATCTCCGGCTTGTTCGCGATCAGCCACCAGCCATACCAGCCGCAGACGGCGAGGATGGCGATGGGGAGCAGGATGCGCAGGAGGCGGGACATGACCAAGGTAGAACGCATGAACTGGCGCAAGGATGCACCGCAGGCGCGATTAATCCTCCAGCCAATCAGAGCTTCGCGAGGCTGTCATCCAGCGCGGCGATCACCGTGCTGATGCTCGCCTCGGACTCGTCGCCCATGTTCGAGATGCGGAAGGTCTTGCCCTTCAGCTTCCCGTAACCGCCGTCGATGATCATGCCGTGGTTCTTCTTCAGCAGGCCGATCATGGCCGCTACGTCGATGCCCTTGTTGTTCGCCACGCAGGTCAGCGACTTGGAGCGGTAGCCCTCTGGCGCGAAGAACTCGAAGCCGTTGCGGCGCACCCACTCATGCACCATGCCGTTGAGTTTCGCATGACGCGCGTAGCGGTTGTCCAGCCCTTCGGTGAACATCTTCTGCAACTGATGGCGCAGGCCGTAGATCAGCGAAATGCACGGCGTGCTCGGCGTCATGCTCTTCTCGCCGTTCGCCTTGAACTCGATGAAGTCGAAGTAGTAGCCGCGGTCATTGATCGTCGCCGCACGCGCAAACGCCGCGTCGGAAGCGGTGAACAAGGCGAGGCCCGGCGGCAGCGCGAAAGCCTTTTGGCTACCCGTGAGCAGCACGTCGATGCCCAGTTCGTCGAAATTCACCGGCACCGTCGTGAAACCCGACACCGAATCCGTGATGAACATCACCTCAGGATACTTCTTCTTCAGCGCCGCGATCTCCGCGATGGGGCTGAGCACGCCCGTGGACGTTTCATTGTGAATGAAGGTCACCGCGTCGAATTCGCCGGTGGCAAGACGCTTGTCGATCTCCGCTGCCATGATCGGCTGACCCCACTCGACCTGATAAGCCTCGGCCTCCTTGCCGCAGCGCTTCGCAACGTCCAGCCACTTGTCGGAAAACGCGCCGTTGCAGCAATTGAGCACCTTCTTCTTCACCAGATTGCGGATCGCCCCCTCCATCACGCCCCAGGCTGAGGACGTGCTCAAAAACACCTGCTGCTTCGTGCCAAACAGCGTCTGCAGCATCGGCTGGATCTCAGCATAAAGGTCCTGAAACCCCTTGCCGCGATGCCCGATCATCGGCTGCGTCATCGCAGCGTAAGTGTCAGGGCTGACTTCAACGGGACCAGGGATGTAAAGTTTGACGTGGGTGCTCATGCGTTTGGGGGAAAGGGAGCGCCGAGTGTAGAAGGCGTGCCCATCTGCGCAAGCCCGAGAAACCGCAGATGATCCCCAAGGCATGCCTACGACCACACGTCTTGACTTGCGCTGAACAATTTCATAAAAACTCAACTATGCGCTTTGTTACCGTTTTATTGGTGTTTTCCGTCGGTTACTGGGCTCACGGAGGCATTCTCAGCACAGATTTCCAAACACTCGACTTCACGAAGGTTTCCAATGAGGACCCGCGAATCACCTTCGAACCGGCCGACAAGCTGACCCTCAATAAAGACGGACTGGGATGGGACGGAGATACCCAAGGCTCCTACGATGGGTCGTTCACCACCGCTCCGATTCCCACCGGCACCGCCTGGCGACCCACCACCTGGGTCACCCTGACGGCGACGATCCGCCCTGCGTCCCAGGTATTTCAAAAGGGCATGTGGCGAGGCGCGCTCTTCGTGCGCTACAGCCCGGACAAAAAGCACTGGTCGTCTTGGCAGGTTCTTCCGGTCGGCGCTGAACCCAAACCAGTGGATAACGGAGTTCAGTTTACCGGAATGATCCAAGTGCCCCGGCTCGCGCGCAGCAGCTACGACGCTCTGTTTCAGGAGTATCAAAAGCAGGATGTCCCATGGACCTGCGACGAGGAAGAGGCGGTGAAATGGATCCTCAAGAAACAGCCCGATTTTTTCTCGCACTGCCTGCCGTTCATCGGCTACCTCCAGTTCCACTTCGAAGGCCCGTTCCGGGGCGGCCAGCGAATCACCGGCTTCGACTACCGCACATCCTGGGGCATCTCAGGACCTTGCTGAGCTCACCCAACTGCGGGGCAAGGCTTCGACTACCGCACATCCTGGGGCATCTCAGGACTGGCAACAATTCCCAAGGATCCAGATGCCGAGAAGAAGCGCGCAGGCCCCTGGCGCTTCGATGCCACAAAGGCGGAATGAGCCTCACGCCCACCCCAGCCAGCCGTGCAGCGTCTTCACATCACGCTCATGCGCCTCGCGGAAACTCTTCAGCACCGCCGCGTCCTTCGGGTCGCCGTGCAGGTACTCGACGTGCAGTGAAATCGGGCCGGAGTAGCCGGTTTTCAGCAGCATCGGGCCATAGGCGGGGTCCACCTGGCCTTCGCCGAGCGGCATCGTCTCCATCTGGCGACCTGCCCATTTGAAGTCCTTGAAGTAGGCCGCGCCGATGTGGTCTTTGACCAGATTGAACTCCAGTGGCCAGGATTTCCCGCCCTCGCAGGTGGCGTGCAGGATGTCGAAGGCGAAGCTGAACTGTTCCGCCGGATACTCCCGCATGATCGAGTAGATGTCCCATACCGACGCGCCGAAATAATCCTTGCCGCTGTGATTCTGAAACATCGGCTGGATGCCGATCTCCGCGCACAGCGCCACGAGATCCTTGATCTTCGGCCGCACCTCCTGGAGTTGTTCCCAGATCGGCTGCTTGAGGTCATACTTGAAATAGTTCATGCGGAAGCGTTTAACTCCCAGCTTCGCCGCCGTGCGCAGCACCTCCTCCGTGCGCTGCTCCGCGCTGACCTCGTTGATGCCAGAGGTCATGATCGTCATTTCGAGGTTCTGCTTTTTGAGCGCCGCGATGAACTTCGGCAGCTCATCCACCACCTGCTCCGGCTCAATGTGCCCCTTCGGCCGGATCGGTGCCTCAATGCCATTCACGCCGGCCTCTGCCGCCACGCTGGCGATGTCGTCATAGCTCAGCCCTTGGAGATGCTTGGAGAAAAAGCAGACCGTGTTCCTCGATTTCGGCGTTTCCGCCATCAACGGAGCCGTAAAAGCCAAACCTGAGAGGTTGCGAATAAAGGTGCGACGAGTGTTCATGAGCTCGCTTGAACGCCCTCGCTCGCCCGACTCCTTCACGTTTGTGGCTGCGGCAGCGCGAATCACCGGCGGCCAAGGTTATCGACGAATCCCACAAGAGTCTGGATGAGGGGATTTTTCAGCAACTGCTCGCGGGTCTGGTTCTGCCGGGAAAACAGCGAGGGGTAGCTCCAAGTGTTCCAGGAGTTGTTGCCATCGGCTGCCTGTTTTGCTTCGATCTGCGCCTTGGCGGCTGTCAGCGTCAGCAGCGGGCCGGTTTCTGTTTTCGGCAGCGCCGCCTCGGCTGCCAGCAGGGTCGTCCAGACGCGACGCAGATCCCGCAGTTCCTGGAGATTGGGGCTGGAATGATGCCCGGCCGGATCGAGCCGGAAAATCTGGAGCGCGGCGTTTTCACTCTCCTCACGCGGCAATTGCGCCGTGTCGGCGAGCGACGCGAGTTCCTTCCAGGCGTTCAGGTAATCAGAGTCGGTCTTCACGGCCTGGCGGTAGGCTTCCGCTGCCTCGGCATTCCGATTCTGCGCCTCACGCAAGTAGCCCAGGAGGTAATGCACCTGCGCTTTCACCGGCGGGTGGGCAGCGAGCTTTGTGAAGACCTTGTCGGCGACATTTTGCGCTCGGCTGCCACTGAAGGCGCGCTCGCAGCCGAAGCAGTGGCTTTCCACCCGGCCAAAGCTGTCTGGCATCAGCTCAAAGGCGCGGAGGTAGTGCTGCTCCGCTTTGTCGAACTGCCCCAGTTCACTGTACCGCAGGGCGAGGCGTGACTGGATGCAGTACGCATCCGCAAAGTCGAGCAGGGCAGCCTCATAAAGCCGCACCGCCTCTCCCAGCAGCCCGGCCTCCCACCAGTCGTCGGCCGCCTCGGACTTGCGGATGGCGCTGACGGCCCCCCGCATGATTTTGGCCGTGTCGGCATCTCCTTTTTTGTCGAGCACGTCGGCGAGGACGGCGTAGGCACGCATGCGGTCGCCCTTGCCCTGCTCGCCGTCGCTGGGATCGATGGCGATGGCGGCGCGGATGCTTTTTTCAGCCTCGTCGATTCGGCCGGCATCCAGCAGGACACGGGCCTTCCAAATGAGCGGGCGTTCCTGAAACCGGTCGCGTTTGGCGATTTCATCCAGCAGGCCGGGCAGCGGCTGATCGGCACCGAGGCTCAGCAGCAGTTCATACACCGCATCCTTGCCAGGATAGTCCTGAACGGCACGCAGCACGACCCGGCGCGCGTCTTCCGTGCGCCCGACTGCCGCTAGCGCACGCGCGGCGATGAGCAGGAAGGGCGTGTCATCGGCGTTGTTCGACTCATACGCCGCCAGATCCGGCGCGGACCACTGCGGGGACTGCTCAAAGACCGCCAGCACGTCGGCGTGACGCCCGGCCCGTTCGTAAATCAGCGCCAGCAGGCCCAGCGAATCGTCGAGGCGTGGTCGTCCGCGCTGATTGGCTGTCGGAGTGAGCATGCTCACCAGGTGGGCGGTGATCAGTTCCTCGGCCTTTGGCCCGCGCTGATGGTCCAGCAGCAACGGGACGACACCATGGATCAGCGATTCACGACTCCGGTCTTCGGCGGGCAGAGCTTCGATCATCGCGAGCGCCGCCGTGATCGCCTCGTCGATAAGTTCCGGCCGCTCCAACAGACTGCCGAGCTTTCCGAGCCGCGTGCAAAGTCCGATATGATCATGCCCGCCGTCGTCGCTGCCCCGCGCCTGCATCTGAAAGCGCTGGAGCATCTCCGGCGTGACGTGGACGCCCACCTGCTCCCAGCGTTTGCGCATTTCCTGCGCCTGCGCGTCACCATCAGTGCCGCCTTTGCGTGGCCCCGCCTTCACCAGTGCCCGCAGCACCTCGACTCCCTTGTCCCGTTCATCCGCCGCCAGCAGCGCCAGGTAATGATGCGACTGCATCTCCGCGCGTGCGATAGTGCCTAGGTCTGGCTTTGCTAGGCTCTGCTCCAGCAGCTTCAGGGCATCCGGTGCCTTGTCCTGGCGGGCTGCGAGCTCGATGAACTCACGCCAGTAGGGCATGGCGGGATCGTCGGTGAGGATCAGCTTCAGAAAGGCCAGAACCTGCGTGCCCAGTCCCTGCCTGCCCATTTCGTCGATTCCGCTGATGTTGAGCGACAGATACTCGCCTTCGGCGTTTTTGGTGACCTCCTCCTTCACGAGCTTCGCCGCCTCATCCACCCGATCCGCGGCGATCAACGTGAGCAGATAGACCTCGGCGGCATTGCGGCGCTGGTAATCGCCCTGCTTGGGAAACTTCTTTCGCAGCGCCTCAAACAGCGGCGCGTGGTCCAGCGTGTGGACGAGATCCCACAGCGGCTTTTTCAGCTCCTCAACATGTTCCAGCGCCAGCTTCGCCGCCAGCAGTCGCGTGGCGCGCCCTTCGACCGACACGGACTCCAGTCCCAGCTTTAAGACACGCGGCAGCAGCGCCGTGGCCTTTTCCTCATTCGAGAAGCGCACCAGGTCCGGGACCTCCATCTGGTCACCCGACCGCTCGCGCGTCTTCTCATCACCCTTCTCAAAGAGCGTCAGTCGCTTCTCAAATGCCGCGAGCCGGTCTGCATCAGTCCCCGCGAGCACTGCGAGCCGCTCAGTGAGTTCGTCGATATTTTCCTGGTACTGCTCGCGCTGGTAGTCCTCCAGCTTTTCCTGCTTGGCCAGCGTCGCGCGCAGTTGATCAAGCGAGGCCTGGCGCGCGGGCGCATCACCACGCAGCACGGCGACGAGGAGGCGCAGCGATTCATCCTGCAAAGCGTTCGCGGTCTTGCGGTCCGCCAGCCGCCGCCCGATCTCGTCCCACGCCGCTGGGGGCGGCAGCGCCGTGACGATCGTCCCGAGAGTCAGCCGGTCCTCATACGCACGCTGAGAGTAGAGCTGATCGGGCGGGATCGTCAGGTATGCGTCCAGCAGCGCCAGCCAGCGTTTCGCCGCCTCGGCGGGCGCGAGCGCAGAGGCCTCCTCCCTCAGCGCTTTCACCTTGAGCCGCAGTTCCTCCACCGGGTCGGCCTTTTTCTCGGCAGGCTCCTGCTTGGCCGCCTCGCCCAGACGCTTAAGGATGGCGGCGCTTCCTTGAAAATCCTGCGCCTCAGCCGCAATCAGCAGGCTCCACAACAAATAGGTGATTATTGGTCTCATGCGACAGATCCCAGCAAATTCGCGCCGCTTTCACAACAAAAAACTTCGCGCCTGCACGCTGATTTTCCATTCACCAGCGCGGATAGACCAACACAGCGCGGTTGCCTCCGCGTCGGAACTCATGTTGATGTTTGGACCTGCGGGACAACGATTCCCGGCCAGCTTCACCCCCCATGAACCCCCTCTCCGGTCAGAACATTGTCATCATGGGCGGCACCAGCGGCCTAGGCCTGTCTGCCGCGAAAAAACTCGTTAAAGCCGGGGCCAATGTCGTCGTCACCAGCCGCTCGCAGGCCAATGTGGATGCTGCTTTGACCGCGCTGGGGCCGAACGCGCGCGGTTTCGCTGCGGATGCCGCCGCGCCGGAGGCTGCGGAACGTGCCGTGGGCATGTTTGAGCATCTGCACGCCCTCTACCACGTCGCCGGCGGCAGTGGCCGCTCGCAAGGCGACGGCCCGCTGCACGAACTCACCGACGACGGTCTGCGCTACACGCTCGACCTCAATCTGAACTCCGTCATCTACTCGAACCGCGCCGCCATTCGGCAGTTCATCAAACAAGGCACTGGCGGCGTCATCCTCAACATGGCCAGCGTGCTCGGCTACTCGCCCTCGCCCAAATTTTTCGCCTCCCACGCCTACGCCGCCGCGAAAGCCGGCATCATCGGCTTCAGCAAGTCCATCGCGGCCTACTACGCGCCGCAAAACATCCGTGTGAACGTCATCGCCCCCGCGTTGGTCGAGACGCCGATGTCCCAACGCGCCACCACCAACGACGACATCATGCAGTTCATCAAAACCAAACAACCCCTCGACGGCGGCCGCATCGGCGCTCCCGCAGACTGCGATGCCGCCGCAGTCATGCTGCTATCCCCTGACTCGAAATTCATCACCGGCCAGGTGTTGGCAGTGGATGGCGGGTGGACGGTGTCTGGATGCTAGATTTTAGATGCTCGATCAAACTTTCACGATCAACGAAGGCCACATGAATTCCTCCATCCAGCAACCAGCATCGAGTAACCAGCATCTAGCGATCGGCATCGACCTCGGCGGTACGAACATCAAAGCCGCGCTGGTGGACACGCAGTCCGCGAAAACCATCGCCACGCTCTCGAAACCCACACGTGATGGCGAGTTCGTCGGTGACACGCCGCGCTTCGCGCTCACGGTGCGCGAGATCGTGCATGAGTTCGAAGCGCAGGCGGGTCAAAAACTCCGCGTCGGCCTTTCCGCACCCGGTTTGGCGAATCCGCACGGCCAATGCATTGATTGGATGCCCGGACGCATGCACGGCCTCGAAAAATTCGTGTGGTCCGCCTTCCTCGAACGCGATTGTCGCGTGCTCAACGACGCCCACGCCGCGCTGCTCGGCGAAGTCTGGGCCGGAGCCGCGCAAGACACGCAGGATGCCTTCATGCTCACGCTCGGCACGGGTGTCGGTGGTGCGATTTGGAGCGGCGGACGACTCATGAAGGGAAACATCGGGCGTGCCGGTCATCTCGGCCACATCACCATCGACGTGAACGAGCCATGTGATGAATTCAACACGCCCGGCAGCCTAGCAGAGACCCTTGGCAACCGAACCATCGCGTGGCGCAGCGCAGGCCGCTACGCCACCACGCTCGCACTGCTCGATGCCGTCGCCGCCGATGACGAACACGCCAAAAAAATCTGGCTCACCTCCGTCCATCATCTGGCCGCCGCCATAGCCTCGCTGATCAACGTGCTCGATCCCGCTGTCGTCATCATCGGCGGCGGCATTGCTATCGGTGCCGGGGATCGTCTGTTTGAAACGCTACGCATACTGCTCAATGAGTTTGAGTGGCGTCCCGGCGGCCATCAAGCCCGCCTCGTTCCCGCCCAACTCGGCGACAGCGCCGGTTGCCTCGGTTCCGTCTTCAATCTCCTTCAAAACTTATGACTCCCGCTCTCCAATACCTCGACGCCAGCCAGCATCTCATCACTCGCGTTCGTGCGCAGCTTCCGTTGATTGAACAGTCCGCCGACATGTTCGCGCAGACGATCCTCGCTGGCCAAATGGTGCACGTCTTCGGCTCCGGCCACAGCCGCATCCTGGTCGAGGAAATGTGGCCGCGCTACGGCTCCTTCCCCGGCTTCAATCCCATCGTTGAGCTCTCGCTCACGTTTCACAACCTCGTCGTCGGCGCGAACGGCCAGCGGCAGGCCATGTTCCTCGAAAACGTCAGCGGTTTGGCCGAGCGCATCCTGCGCAACTTCGATCTCCAGCCCGGCGACAGCGCCCTCGTCATCTCCAGCAGCGGCTGCAACGTCGTGCCCGTCGAAATGGCCGAGGAATTCCAAAAGCGTGGCGTCAAAGTCGTCGCCATCATCAGCACCACGCACAGCGAAGCCAGCACCAGCCGCCATCGTGATGGCAAAAAGCTCCAGGACTTTGCCGACATCGTTCTCGACACCGGCGCGCCTGTTGGCGACGCCATGATCAAGATCGACAACCTCGAAACACCCGTCGCTCCCGGCAGCACCGTTGGCGGTTGCTTGCTGGTGAACACCATCAAAGCCGAAGTCGCCGATCGTCTGACGAAGGCCGGCCAGCCACCCAAGGTGCTCACGGCAGGAGCCGTCGTCGGGGCAGAGAAAGCCACGGAGCTGTTTGAAGCCGCGTATGATGAGCACGCACGGCGCATCGCGAGGTATTACGCGAAGCTGGGTGCTTGACCATGTTTTCCGATACACCGCTAATACCATTGCATGAGTCATCCTGGATCGACTCCTGAGTCGTTCATGGGGTCTTTCAAACCTCTGTATTCATGGTGACAATATTCACATTCCCTTCGGCATCCATGCGTCCAACTTACTTATCTCCGCTTTCGCGGCAGCGCTGACCGGAATGCCCCAGGCATCAAAGAACGGGCCGAGGTTCTTGTTCGTGATCTTCGAGTAGCGCACGAGGAACTGGTCGCGGCGGTCGTCGTCGCCTTTCGGCGCGGGGCCGAAGCTCGGATCGGCGAAGCTGTGCAGGTACTTGCGCCAGCTTTCCCAGCCGAACTCCTGCATGAGCTGGATGTAGGTCGTCAGCGCAAGGAACGGGCTGCTCTTCCACAGCGCAAACTTGTCGCCCGCTTTCTTGATCCTCTGCACGTTCGCCTTGCGCTCCTCCTCGGTGATCGCGCCATGGCCGATGAGCCAGTCTTTGCCCAAGACGGCCTCGTAGCAGTACATACCCAGCACGTTGTTCGTCACCTCGCCGGTGCCGTCGAAGGTGAAATCGCCGCGCTGATGATTGTGGCCGATCTCATGATAAAAACCCCAGCCGGGGAACTTGATCTTGTTCAGCGTGACCATCTCCGGCGCGGCGCTGGTCGGGATCATGATCGGATAACCGCTGTGCATGTAGCCCGCGCTGATCTGCACATCCGCCACGATGCGCTCAGGCCGCTTGCGCTCCGTGGCTTGGTTGGAAATCTCATCCTGCGCCTCGACGACTTTCTTCCAAAAGGTCATCAATTCGGTGGGATTGTTTACGAGGCGGCCGACTTCGGCGGGAAAGGAGATGATCAGCTTATCGCAGGCCATCTCACTCCACGGAGCCGGGCGCTGGCGGATATCCTGCCACTTCGCGTCGTCATCTTGGCCAAGCACAAACAGCGGTGCTGGCACGGCGTTTTGAATCGAGGCAGTGAAGGCTTCATCGTCCTTCGCCCGGCCAGGAACCTCGATGTAGATCAAGCCGCCGAAGGCACTGGCTGTTTTCGTGATCGCATTGGCGAGCGGCACGCTGCGCGTGATGTCAGGAGCGCGTTCCCACTTGTCGAGATGGTACAGCGTGTCGCTGTGGCAGCCGATGCGCACGGCGTAGCCTTTGTCGGCGAGTTTTTCCGGCAGCGTGATAGTGATCGTGTCTCCGGCGGCGGCGTAGAGACCGGTGCTGGTCCAGCCGGGAATGCTCGGTGTCACTTTGACCTCGCCTGTCACACGCGGCGCGTCCACAGGCACTTTGCCGGGGAAAATCTCATGCGCGGGATGCGCGGCCACGCCTTCACCGGCGGCGAGACGCAGCACGCGCGTTTCCATGCCGAGCAGCAGGCGCTGCGCGGCGTGTTTGTCGGCGGTCAGCGGTGCCTGCGCGGTGGGAACCACGGCATCCGAGCCGGCATTCCCCAACGCGGCGAGCACGGCGGCCTTCAAATTGCTGCGGTCCGGCGGTTGCGCGGCCATGGCGATCTGAATCGCGTTTGTGCCCTGCTTCATCTGTTCAGCGGTCAGCGCAGGGCCGCCTTCGCGCTGCTTTTTGATTGCTGCGATGGCCTCGGAGGCGTTCATCATCGGTGGCAGCTCCGTGCGTGCCTCAAAGCTGCGCAGTTGGTCAAACGCGCTCATGTCCGTGATCGCGATGCCTGCGGGCATCAGCGCCTGATTAAGACCGTGCGACACCGCGAGATCCTTGCCGCCACTTGTTTGTCCGAAGGCCCAGCCCGTCATGCCGCCGATGAAGCCGCCGCCGCCTTTGATGAACTCCGCCACCGCCGCGCCTTCCTCATCGCTGATGATGCCCTGCATGTTCACGATCACGACATCGAAGTCGCCCAGGCTCTTCTTGTCCACGGTGCTGAATGTCTCCGCTTTGATGCCGCTCAGCTTGTTCACGCCTTTGACGCCCACCCGCGGCTTCTCCTTGTTGGCGGCCCACTTCATGCAGTTCTCGATCAACTTCGCATGATCACCGCCCTCGCCACCCGCGAGGTAGCTGTTGTGTCCGAACAAGATCACGCGCCCCTTGCCATAAGCCGCCGCAGCCGCGACCGCGATCTCCACGCCCTCTTTGTCCGGCGCGGCCAGAATCGGAAACGCAATATTCCCCCAAATACCAATCGGTCCCGGCGCACCCGCCTTCGGCAGCGATTTGACGCCTTCGAGGATCTTGGCGCGTTCCGCGTTCACGAGCGCCGGCGGCATCTGCGCCTGGGCGATGGCGAAGGATAAAAACGACAAACAGCAACTCAAAATCCTCTGCGTCCTCTGCCTCTCTGCTCCTCTGCGGTTAAAGAGAACGTCCGGGTGACTCGATTTTACCGCAAAGGGGCAAAGAGGCAGAGAGGGCAGAGTTTGGTGGGAGTGCATGGTTGGTGTTGAGAAAGAGTTTAGCGGTAAATCACGACGAGAAACACCAGCGCGTCGCCTTTGCCGGTGTTGACGATGGCATGCGGCACGTCGGCGCGGTAGGTGCCGGAGTCGCCTTTGGCGAGTTCTTCGCTGTTTTGGTCGGATTCGATGCGCACGGTGCCTTCTTCGACGGTCAGGAACTCGCGTGTGCCTTCAAAGTGCGGCTGGCTGCGTAGCGTGCCGCCGGGACGCAGGGTCAGCTCGTAAAACTCCACGTCCTTCTCCAGATTGATGGGCGAAAGCGTGCGGATCTCGCACTGCTTGTCGCTGCGATAGACCTGGGCGCGGTCATTGGCCCGAATGACTTGGATTTTGGACGCGCTGGCCTCGGCGCTCTCAATCAACTCCTGCAAGGTCAGCCCAAACGCTCGCGCAATGCGAAACGTGACCGTGAGCGTCGGATTCGCTTTCTCGCGCTCGATTTCGCTGAGCATCGAACGGCTCACGCCGCTGACGTTCGCGAGTTCTTCGAGCGACCAGCCGCGATCCCCGCGCAGTTTTTTGACCCGCTTGCCCAAGTTCTCATTGATGGCCTCCGGGCCGAGTTTGTCGGGAACGGCTTTCGTTTTGGCGGACTTTTTGGGCATGGCGTCATTCGGTATAACGGCGGCGCATCTTGTAAATTAGAATTGCGTTGGATGCCACCCGGCAGCTTTTGATTCTCTGCTTGCCAAAGCGCCGTCCGCCGGGCAAAACTTTGCGCCATGTCCGCGTCCACCACTCTCAACACTCCAGGGAAAGCCTGGAACGCTACGACCGCCAGCAGGACTCTAACCGGAGTTGCGGCGGTGTTTGCTCTCGGCGCATTCTTCATGCTGACAGCTGTGTCAGCGCAGCAGACAGCATTACCGCCAGAGTTGGCGGCGCTGAACGCACAGTTCATCAAACTTCAGGCTGAGCGCGTCACGGTGCCGTTTGACGCTGATCTCACGCAACTGAACGCTGGTTACCTCGGCGGCATCGACAAGGCCATTGCGGCGGAAAAAGCGGCGGCGAACTTGGATGGCATCCTCGCGTTAGAGGCGGAGAAGAAGCTCTTTGCTGAAAAGCTGCCCCTGCCGGAAACCGATGACGAAAAGACGCCCGCCGCTCTGAAGCAGCTCCGTGCCATCTACCGCACGGCGCAGGCGAAGATCGAGGCGCAACGCCGCACGAATCTCAAAACCCTCACCGGCCCGCTGGCAGCACGCTTGCAGCAGATGGAGACGGACTTCAT
>JBDNIB010000213.1:0-2052 GCA_041688535.1 Prosthecobacter sp. | reverse complement strand
CACCTCAAACAACTGCCGCATCCGGTCCCTCTCCTTCGGCATCAGCAGCGAGAGCGAAGCCGTCAGCGGCCGGTGTAAACAATTCACCACCCGCGTGCCCTGACCCTGCCGAATCTCCAGCATCCCCTGCAGTTCCAATCGCTTCGTCGCCTCCCTCACCACATTCCTGCCCACGCCCAGCTTCGCCGCCAGCTCCCGCTCCGCAGGCAGCGTAGCAGCACCCCGCCCCCGCTCAGACCGGAGCATCACCGCCAGCTTCTGACATACCTGCTCCACGAGAGTAGGTGCGCGGGAAATGGTCTCGATAGATTGGATATGCATGCTGGTTGGCTGGTAGTCTGGTAGGACCAGTTGTAAACACCAAGCCAGCTCATTCTTTCAAATGGGGTGAAAAATTGTGCCTCCAGCTACCTTGGCAACCGCCAGAGTAGCTAGGCGCTGCCATCCGCTTACTTCACTTCCTTGGCATACTACTGCCAGGCGTCTTCGATCTTCGCGGACGCAGCGTCTCCGCAGTGGAAGATGAAGCGGTGCCGGAGCTTCAGTTGCTCGCCTTGCTTGAGCGTCGTGGTGCCGTCGGGGAGCGTCTTGTCCGACTTCGCTTGCCAGAGATCAAAGACATTCCGCTCAGCTGAGCCATACCGCACATTCGCTGCTGTGGGTGTCGGGTTCTTCGGATACACTCTCTTGGCTGCACCTAGCGTTTTAGCTGCGTCAGGCTTCTTGACAGGTGTTTCAGCCGCGATTGTTAGGCTGCTGAGAAGGAGAAATGAGAGGGTCATTTCATGGTGGTCGGCTAAAATGCCGCCTGCCTGCTGGATCTGGCAGCTAAATGCCTTTTCGCTAAGCGAACACTTTTAGCTGCAGGATCATGCATTCAGAAGGCTGATTGAGCCGAGCGTTCACGAGTGGAACTGAAGAAACTGAGTGTCTGACAGTTGATTGGGCATAGCCTTAATTTCGCTGTCCGAGTAGCTTGCAGCTCAGAGGCGGCGGCGGGACAATCTTTGGCGGAGGAACTAGGTGCCGTGCGCGTGGCGTATCACCGACTAAGAGTCCCTGCTCAGTGAGGAAGCGCCAGACGGTGACATAGGTGATGTGTAGGCCGAGGGTGTTCCAGACATAGCCATAGGCCTCACGGGCCGTCTTCCATTGGTGTTCCTTCACGGCTTGCAGCAAGGCGGCGCGCGCCTCTAGGGTGAAGGTATGCGGCACACGCTTCGCTTTTGGGATGTTCATCAGAGTTTGCAGACCGCCCAGCTCCCAGCACCTGACCCATTCGGTGACCTTGGGGCGGTCTATACTGACCATCTGCGCGATTTGACGCAGGCTAAATTCACCCGACTGATGCAGGGCGACGACTTGGAGACGCTGCTCGCCGAGTTCGATCTGGGCGAGGCAGGGAAGTCAATGCGGGTGGCTTTTCTGGGCCGGCTCGCTGCTTTTTTCAGGGGTGCATGCATGATCGTGGAGATAATGAGATGACAGGGGCATTCCTTTTGGTTCGGAGCACGGCATTCTGAGCTGTCAGGAAAAGGGGTTGTGATGAGGAGGCAAAACTCAGACTCTAGGCGCGGCGGCGGCGCAGAAAGAAGGCAGCGAAACCGAAGCTCACGAGTAGCGCACGGCTAGGCTCGGGAATCACGGCCACGTTGCCAGAGATAGTGAAACGGCTGACATCCCAAATAAGGCCGAAGGCGCTAATGTCAGGCAGATCGTATTGACTGCTATTGTCGCCAGAGCCATCCCGATTCGAGCCAGAGTTGAAGCCGGTGAAGTTTGGTGACACCAGACTGGCCCAGTCGATGAGATTAAAGGCTTGGCCCATTGCAGGTGTGAAGCCGCTGCCCACGACTATGAGGTTGCCACTAAAGTTCAAGGTGCTGCCACTGGTGCCATTGAAGACGAGTCGATCATGGCCACCTACACCGCTGAGGCCATCGAGCCAAGCATTGTAGCCGGAGGATCCGATGGTATTACCGCCAAAGGTAGCATCGGTGGTGGTCGCGGTGCCGATGCCCAGCAACACGCTAGCACCACTTTGCACATCAT
>JBDNIB010000212.1:0-3823 GCA_041688535.1 Prosthecobacter sp. | reverse complement strand
CGTGCGTTCCAGCGTGGGACGTGGGTTTGCACGGGGGTGCTGCGCACACAAACCCAGGGAATCGCTCGCCAAGCCTCACTCATCCCTGGGCTATACGACGGAAGCCTTTCAGGCTTCAATCCCCTCCTGAATCGTTACCTTGGCAATCTGTTCGAGGATGAAGCTCACCTTGACGTTTTGCCGGGCCTGGATGGTGGCCTGCTCGCAAAGTCGTGCAAAGGAGAACCTCGACGGTTTCCTTGCGTTCCACCCGCAATGGATGGGAAACGATCACCGCCGGATGCCCGCCTGCACCGGGGAACGCATAAGTTCGGATTTCCCACTGTTTCATACTTCGGGAGCGGCCAAGCCAGCCAGAGAGTTCTCCACGGCCTCCCATGCAGAGTCGTGGGCATAGACCCGCTCAGCGTCTTCACGGCTCAGCGGCTCAGGATGCAGCCAGTTCAAGGATTCCTCCGTCTCCAGCAACTCGACGGCTTTCACCACAGCCGCCTCCTGTGATGGGAAACGGCCCATCGCGACAAGGCGGCCAAGGAAACTGTCCTGTTCGGCTGGCAGGGTAATGGTCATCTGGGTTAAATGATGACATCCCGCTGCCCGCTGGTCAAGCTGTGTGGTGGCCTGCAAGCGGCGGCGGCGCTTGCAGGAGCAAGCGCCCTACTTTTGCGAGCGCCCCACCTTTCGATTACTTGCTGTGCGTGTCGCAGTGTTCCGCTTCTGGCTCGGTTTCCTCGACGACGGCCTTGTCCTTGAGGAACTCCATGGCCTCCTGCAGGAGCAGGTCGCCGCGCACGTTGTCAATGAGGCCGTTCTTCTGCGCCTCGGCCATGAACTTCTTCGCGGGCATCTTCTGACGCTCGGCGATCTGAGCGAGGGCCATGGCGATCTTCTGGCCGGGCACTTCGAGATTTTCCTTCTTGGCGATCTGCTCGAGGATGAAGCTGACCTTCACGTTCTGACGGGCCTGATTGGTGGCGCTGTTGAGGATATCGTCCTGCTGCTTGATGAGTTCTTCCTCGCCGATGCCCTGCTGCATGGCGCGCTGGGCGATCTCATTGGTGCGGCGCTGAGCCTCGCGGTTCACGACTTCCTGGGGCAGTTCAAATTCTACCTTCTCAAAGAGGTGGGCGATGACTTGGTTCGACTTCGCGGCGTCGCGGGCCTGCTCCTTGCGGCGGCGGATGGCGTCGCGTACTTCGTCGCGCAGGGCTTCGAGGGTCATCTCGTCACCGCCGACTTTCTTGATGAGTTCTTCGGTGAGTTCCGGCACGGCCTTGTTCTTCACGCCGTGGCATTGGATGGCAAAGGCGATGGTCTTGCCGCGCAGTGCTTCAAAGTTGAAATCGTCCGCCAGGGTGATGTTGAGCGTGCGCTCGTCGTCTTTGGCGATGCCTCCGAGACCGGCGTAGAAGCCTGGGAGGAAGTCGTCTTCATCGGCCAGCAGGAACCAGTTTTCCTTCATCTCCTTGAGATGGGCGGGAGCGTCCGCGATCACGTCGCCGAGCGGTTGGCCGTCGAGGCTGCCGCTGACGCTGAGGACGACGACGTCGCCGATAGCGGCGGCGCGTGCCACGTCTTCATAGGTGGCCTGATTTTCGCGCAGGTGGAGGAGATCGTGGTCCACATCGGCGTCGGTGACTTCGATGCGCGGGAGTTTGACCGGAATGCCGGTGTACTCGGGCAGCTCAAACTTCGGTGCGAGGCTCATCTCGATGGTGAAGCTGAAGCTCTTGTCGGACTCGTGGTAGCGCTTGTCCTTCACGGCGAGGACGTTGAGGAGTTCTAGCCCCTCGCTCTTCACGGCCTGGCGCAGGCCGTCGCTGATGAGTTTTTTCTCCAGCTCGTCCTTCACCTCGTTCTCGTAGCGCTTGGCGACGATGCTCTTGGGTGTTTTGCCAGGGCGGTAGCCGGGGAGGCGCACCATGGTGGCAAAATAGGCGATGATCTCGTCACGCTCCTTGGCAACCTGCGCGGCAAGCGCATGAATGTGGGCGACGGCACGGCAGTTGGGCTGATGTTCAACGTTGATGTTCATGGGAAAGGGGCTAGGGACGGGTGTTTTCCATCGCAACACAGGGCGGCGGAAGCCGCGCCCGGACCGGAGGGGCGGGCAGCATAGACACTTTGAGAGTTTTGACAAACAGAGAACGCCATTCCGATTTTACCCCCCCCCATGCGCATCTTTCAGAGATTTGAAGTCTGGCTGCTGCTGATCGCCGGCGGCATCGCCGTCTGGTGGTCCTTTCCGACGGAGGGCCGCCCCGATCTGGACGCCCCCGTGGCCGAACTGAACGCGGACGTCCCCCTGCAGCTCCGCCGCTGCACGCTGGAGCGTGATTTTGGCAACGCCCGGCTCGATCTCGAAGTGCGCTACAAGAATACCAGCCCCCGCCCGCTCTCCATGCAGCCGCCGGACGTGCGCCTCATCAACGCCGCCGGCAAGGACGTGCCGCCCTTCATCCTCCCCGTCGAGCGCCCGCCCACAGTCGAAGCCCAAACCACCGCCGACCTCCGTCTGCGCTTCTGGCTGGAGAAGGCCGATCTGCAGGGAGCGCTGACCTTGGAAATTCGTGGGCAGAAGCTGGAGGTGAAAAACAGCACCCCGGTCGATTTGGAGAAGCTGGAGAACGCGAAGCCGAAGGTGTGGACGAGTGCGGCGTGGCTGCCGTAGGCACCAAAAACAGAACTAGTGCTGGCTTTGCTCGCTGGAAACTGTTAGGATCACGCCTGTGATCATCAGTTTTGCAGACAAAGAGAGGGAGACTGTTTTCAAGGGCAGCTTCGCTAAAAAGCTGCCTCGGGACATGCAGACTTCCGCATATACCAAGCTCCTGATGCTCGACTCCATTGAAAACATCCGAGCACTGCAACTGCGTCCCGGTCTGCATTGCAAGAAGCTGACAGGCAGCCTGAAAGACTTCTGGAGCATTCGAATCAACAACCAGTGGCGCATTCTGTTTGTCTGGTCCGAAGCAACCGGCAAGGCCAGCTCCGTCCACATCGCCGACTACCACTAGCGCAAGATCCCATTCGCCCCACCCACCTGTTGAGAACATGAAAACCAAAACAAAAGCTGACCACATTCCACCGGTCCACCCAGGTCAGATTCTGCTCGCCGAGTTTCTGGAGCCTGAAGGCATCAGCCATTACAAGCTGGCTAAGGCCACCGGTCTCCCTGCCAGCCGCATCAGCGATCTGGTCAAGGCCCGTCGTGGCATCACGCCCGACAGCGCCATCCGTTTGGGAAAAGCCTTCGGCACGGGCACCAACTTCTGGCTCAATCTCCAGTCACACTACGACATCAGGATTGCGCAGGAGACGAATGAAAAGGAATACGCTGCCATTCCGCTGCTCAGCGTGGCAGCTTGAAGCCAGTTCGCGCCTTCACCGTCATGGCAGCCGCGTCGTCTATTGCGGGACAATCTCGACTAGCTCCAGAAGCTCCCCGCCGCCTGCGTCAATCTCATCTACACCGACCCGTCCTTCAACACCACCCACGTCGCGCCCCAGGAGCCGCTCGTTGCATCCGCAGGCCAGATGAACTGCTGCACCTCCGGCAGCTTGGCGAGTAACTGATGTACGCCAGCTCTCAGCGTGCCGCGGCCTTTGCCGTGGATAATGCGGACGCGGAGGATGCCGCGTTTCCGGCATTCGGCGAAGTATTCGGGCAGCAGGCTGCTGATTTCATTGGGACGAAACGTGTGCAGGTCGAGCTCCGGGCCGATGGGGTGCTCCACCACGTCTGGGATCGATTCGTCAGTTGGCTCGGACATGCTGGGAGTTTGCTCATCAATTCGATGCATGGCAATACTTGTGATCCCCG
>JBDNIB010000211.1:0-6027 GCA_041688535.1 Prosthecobacter sp. | reverse complement strand
TCCTTCGCTGAGGTTTTGCAATTGGCTCGGGTGTCGATGAATTGCTTCACCGGTTCATGATAGGCGTCGGAATCATCAATCGCCGCGATGTAGAAAAACGTGTCAGCAAAGCGAGCCTTCATGCCTTGGACTTCTTCGGGGTGCCGTAAAGATAGTGGTCATGATTTTCGGCGAGATCGCCGATGCCGGACGATGCGCTGCCAATGATGTCCTTGTAACGCTCCGCAAAAGTCGGACGCCGCGCAGCTTGCGGCAGCACGATGACCTGCGTGCCATCCTCCAGATGGGTGCCTGCTGGCAGCTTGATAGTGTCGTTCATGACGGTGGCGGTAATGCTCATGGGCGGAGAATACTGGATTCCGACGAATTGGTCAACGCTGGGTGCCTGAGGGGTGATTTTCCAACCATTGTTTCAAACTTGCGCAACGGCGCAAGAACTCGCTTCCACCCTCGTAATTTGCACACCTTACCCCACGAATGTCTCGCCTTACCCACAACTGCGCCGGTCACATGCGCCGCGATTTTTTGAAGCTCGGTCTCACTGCCGCTGGCGGCGGGCTGGGCTTTACCGATCTGCTGCGGGCGAAGGCCATGGCGGCCTCGGCACCACAGCCCTCGCTGGCCCGTCCAGTGAACTGCATCCTGGTGTGGCTGGATGGCGGGCCGTCGCATTACGAGATGTTTGATCCAAAGCCGGACGCGCCGAGCGAGATTCGCGGCTCCTTCGGCACGATCCCGACCAGCGTGCCGGGCGTGCGCTTTTCCGAGTGCGTGCCGAACCTCGCTAAGGCGGCGGACAAGTTCACGGTGGTGCGCAGTGTGACGCACAAGGACCCCAACCACGGCGGCGGCAATCATTACATGATGACCGGTGCGCCCACGCCCGTGCCGGTGGGCTGCGGTGCGTTCGTGACCTTTCACCCGTCCTTCGGCAGCGTGGTGAGCTACAAGCGCGGCGTGCAGAACGGCCTGCCTGCCTACATGACGCTGCCGAGCATCACCCGCAGCGGCGGGCCGAATTACCTCGGCGCGCAGCATGCGCCGTTCGTCGCCGGTGGCAATCCAAACGACAAAGGCTTCAAGGTGCGCGATGTGGTGTTGCCTTCAGACATCTCCGACGCCCGCGGCCTCGCCCGTCGCGATCTGCGCGCCTCGCTGGATCGCATGATGCGCCTCAACGATGCCGTGGCGGAAGACCCAGCGGTGAGCTTTGACACATTCTACGGTCAGGCGGTCGATTTGATCGCTTCAAAACCCGCTCAGGAAGCCTTCGACATCTCGCTCGAAGACGATAAGACACGCGACCTTTATGGCCGCAACGATCTCGGCCAGCGCATGCTGCTCGCACGTCGTCTCGTCGAAGTCGGCGTGCCCTTCGTCACCGTGAACTACGGCGGCTGGGATCATCACCGCGAGCTGTTCAAGACCTGCAAAGGCGACTTCATGCAGAAGTTTGACCAAGGCATGGCCGGTCTGATCACCGACCTTGACCGCCGGGGCCTGCTGGAAAGCACGCTGGTCATCGGTTTGGGAGAATTTGGCCGCACACCGAAGATCAACAAGGACTCGGGCCGCGATCACTGGCCAGGCGCGATGAACATCCTGTTCGCAGGCGCAGGAGTCCCACGCGGCGGCATCGTCGGTGCCACCGATCCCAAGGGCTACTACGCCAGCGACAACATCTATTCGCCGGAGGACTTCGCCACCACGCTTTACACGAAGCTGGGCATTGATCCGCATCAACTCATGCAGACCAACACCGGACGGCCCGTACAGCTCATCAACGGCGGCAAGCCCATCCGCGAGCTGTTTGCGTGATGCGCTACGCAATGTCGAATGACAAATGTCGAATGACCAATGGCTCGCGTGCCTTGGCGTTCGTCATTCTGCATTCTGCATTCGTCATTCCTTCCTTCGCCGCCCTGCCCGGCTTTGAGAGTGTCTTTCCTGCTGGCGGTCGTCCAGGCGAACGCGTGGAGCTAAAAGTCGCCGGTGCTGGTCTCGACAAAAACTCGCCACTCGCGTGGACCAGCGATCCTGGGCTGGTCGTGCTCGCCGGTGACAAGCCGAAGAAGTATTTCCTCAGCATCGCCAAGGAGGTGAAGCCGGGGGCCTACCTCATGCGTTTTTTCACCAACGACGGTGCCACACCACCGCGCATCATCGAAATCGGCGCATTCGAGGAACTCATCGAAAAAGAGCCGAATGACGCGCTGAGCGACGTGCAAACCGCCGAGGCGAAGATGAACGTGACCTTCAACGGCCTGTTGGAGAAAAGTGGCGATGTGGACACGCACGCCCTCCGTGTGCAGAAGGGCAAACGCATCACGCTCGATCTGCACGGCTACGCGCTCGGCTCGCCGATGGACCCAGCGCTGCGGTTGGTCAACGAACGCGGCGTGGAACTCGCTGCCGGACATGACACGCACAATCTGGACCCGTGCATTGAATACACACCGACGGCAGACGGCACGCTGTTCGCGCAGGTGTTTGCCTTCGCACATCCCCCTGCCGCCGATGTGGCGCTGAAAGGCAGCGCCAATCATGTATATCGCCTCGCGGTGACGGATGCAGCACCGCCAGCCGCGCTCATTAACGAACCAAAGGCGCTCACCCTGCCTGCCACCGTACATGGCTGCATCGCCAAAACCGGCGAGGAAGACCGCTACACACTCACCGCAAAAAAGGGCGACGATTGGCAGATTGAAGTCCGCGCCCAATCACAAGGTAGCCCGCTGGATGCAACGCTGCGCATTGAGGACAAGGACGGGAAATCGTTGCAGCAGGCGGATGATGACAAAGACACCCTCGATCCGGCGCTGCGCTGGAAAGCGCCCAAGGAAGGTGATTTCACCCTGGTCATCGCCGACCGCTTTCACCACGGCAGCGCGGCACATGGATATGATCTCAGCGTCAAGCCGTTCGTCTCCTCCCTTGCTGGCACGCTCGACACCCATGCGTATCGCCTGGAGGCAGGTAAATCGGTCGAGGTGAAGCTCAACGTGAAGCCCAGCGGCACGTTCACCGGCAAAATCCAGGCCCGCGCCACCCAGCTCCCCGCTGGCGTCACTGCCGCCGATGTCGAAGTGCCCGCGAAAGGCGGCGACGTGAAACTCACGCTTAAAGCCGCCGCTGATGCCGCAGCCACCCAGGCTCCCTTTGCCGTCGAGATCATTTCCAGCGCACCCGATGCCGCACAGACCGTCCTCGCGACTTACTCGATCCCCTTCACCGAGCCACGCGGCGCTCTGCTCATCACGACGGACACACGGCCTTGGCTTACAGTGCCCGTCAAGAAGCCGTGACGCCCCAGCCGCCACCGCCGGGCGTTTCGATGATGACTCGATCTCCCACCAGCGCTGCAAAGGACGTGCAGCCGTCGAGCGGTGTTTTCGTACCATCACGCAGCAGTGTTTGTCGGCCAGTCTGGCCGTTTTGACCGCCCAGCATGCCAAACGGAGCCTCCACGCGATGCTGTGTGAGCAAACTGACCGTGAGGGGCTGGAGAAACTCAAACTCACGGATCACGCCATCACCGCCAGACCATTGTCCTAGGCCACCAGAGGCGTGGCGGATCGCGAACTGCCGCAAACGCACGGGATAGCGCTGCTCGATGATCTCAGGATCGGTGATGGCCGTATTGGTCATGTGCGTGTGCAGCGCATGCGCGCCATGATAGCCCTTCCCGGCTCCTGCGCCGCCGGCGATGGTCTCGTAGTAGCCAAAGCGGTCGCCACCGAAGAGAAAATTGTTCATCGTACCCTGGCTGCAGGCTTGCAGGCCGAGCGCCTTGATCAGCGTGTCCACGAGGCGCTGGCTGACCTCCACATTGCCGCCGACCACAGCGGGATCATTCGCCGCATCACCAGTGAAGGTGGGATTGAGCAATGATTCAGGACAGATGATGTCGAGAGGTTCCATCAAACCTTCGTTCAGCGGCAGATCCTCCTGCAACAGCAGTCGCATGACATACAGCACGGCGCTGCGCACGATGGCGGTGGTGGCGTTGAGATTGCGCGGATGCACGCCGCTGGTGCCGGTAAAATCGAGCACCAGCCTCCCAGCGGTTTTGCGCATCGCAACGGCGATCACAGAGCCATCATCGAGTTTTTCGGTCGCAGCGCTGGAATCGGGCAGGCGGTCGATTTGGCCGCGCATGACCTCGGCGGAGTGATCCAGGATGCTTTGCATCAGCACGGGCAACGCAGCGTGCGCCATGGCACGCAATCGCTCCACGCCATGCAGATTGGCCGCGAGCTGAGCGTGCAAGTCGGCGAGGTTGTCGGCCAGATTCCGCGTGGGATGAATGGCAGTCGTCAGCAGCCCGCTGATTTCATCGAAACACGATTTCCCGGCCCGAATCAGGTGTCGTGGCGCGATGACCACGCCCTCCTCAATCAACCGCGTGGCATTGGCCGGCATGGAACCCGGCGTGATGCCGCCAATCTCGGCATGATGCGCCCGATTGGCGATGTAACCGAGCAGTTGGCCAATTTGATCGTAAACAGATGTGATCAATGTCACATCGGGCAGATGCGAGCCGCCGTACGCCGGATGATTCGTGATGATGGTGTCACCCGGCTGCATCACAACGGCCTTGGCGACTTCCCGCACACACACGCCCAAAGCCCCGAGATGCACCGGGATGTGCGGAGCGCTGGAAAGTAGCCGCCCGTGCGGATCGAGCAACGCGCAGGAAAAATCGAGCCGCTCGCGGATATTCGTGGAGATGGCAGTGCGGCAGAGCAACGCGCCCATGTCACTGACGATGGAGTGAAAACGATGGCGGAGCAGGTCACGTTCAAGCGTGGGAGCAGCCGGTGTTACCTGCGTGCGGCGGAGCACATGACCGAAGCCATCGGCCTGCTCCACGGTCCAGCCGGGAGCGATGACGATGGTGCTGAACGCATCCTGAATCAGCTCCGGCGCTGGTTCGATCTGTTTGAAGTGAAGTGGGCACTCTTGCTCGTTGGCGTGGGCTTCCCGGATGATCACCCGCACGCTCACGAGCTCAATCTCGCGATTCTCAGGTGGGGCGTAGCCAAACAGGCGCTCATAGGCCGCACGATAAAGCTTTGGCAGATCATCTGGATCATCAAACTCGACCTGCAACGGCGTGTCCTGACCTTGCAGCCGTAGTTCGGCGATCTGAGTTCGTAGTTCGGGCTTCAGCCCGTCTGAAACTGTGGACAGGATTGCCCGCGCTACTTGCAGCGGCTGACGAATTTCCTGTTCGATGATGCGTTCAGGCACCGCCTCCTGCAATCCGACCGCACTGAGGATACCTGCATGCTCAGGCACGAGAATCGTCCGCATGCCGAGCGCCTCCGCGACTGCACAGGCATGCTGCGGCCCGGCACCGCCAAACGCCAGCAGCGCCTGATCGGCGGGATCGTAGCCTTCGCCGATGGAAATGCGGCGGATGGCGTCCGTCATGTGCTCGATGGCAAGACAGAGCAGCGCATGCAGCAACTCGGTTTCGCTCAAAGCGCCGTCGGTTTGAGCATGCAGCTCGGTTAAACGCCGTTTGGCAGCCGCAAGATCGAGCGGAATCGGCGCACGAGCCGGATCGAAGCGACCGAGGAGCAGATTCACATCCGTAATCGTGAGCGGACCTTCATTCCCGTAGCAAGCGGGGCCAGGATGCGACCCGGCGCTTTCCGGACCAACGGCAAGACCGTGCAACGTCCACTGGCAGATGGAGCCGCCGCCTGCGGCGACGGTCTCGATGGCGACACAGGGAGCGAGCAGCTTCATGCCCGCGACCTCCTGCGAAAAGCGATAGCCAGGGTGTATGTCGATGCGGGCCACGTCCGTGCTGGTGCCGCCCATGTCGAAGGTGATGATCTTGGCGATGCCCAGACGCCGCGCGGCATTCGCAGCGCCGATGGCCCCACCTGCGGGTCCGCTGAGCAGCATGTCCTTGGGGCGGATGTCGTCGGCGGTTTTAAGTCCGCCCGCGCTGGTCATGACCTGCATATCAGGCGACACAGATCGAATGCCATTGAGGAATGCCTGCACGGGCGC
>JBDNIB010000210.1:0-3341 GCA_041688535.1 Prosthecobacter sp. | reverse complement strand
GTTCACCCCGCCTTGGTCAGCCGGGCCTTTGGAATCTATTTTCAGAAACAAGTCCTGTGAGGGCACGACCCAGGATTCAAACTCGCGGAAGATGTCCTGCTGATGCTGGCACGAACAACTTTGCGGCTGCCACACCCTGAGGTTAATGGCAACCTGCTAGCGCAACGCGATCAGTTCAAAATTTGATCAAACCGTCTCAGTCATTGTAGGCCGCCTCGCCGTGTTCGGCGAGGTCGAGGCCTTGATTCTCCTCCTCGTGGCTGACACGCAGGCCGATGGTGAGGTCGATCACCTTCAGAATCACGAAGCTGGCGATGCCGGAGAGCAGGATGGTGTAAATGGCGGCGAGGCCCTGCGTGAGCAGTTGCTGCCCGATGTTGAAGTCGCCGAGGCCGCCCGCAAAGGCGGTGGTGCCGAAAACAGCCACCAGAATCGTGCCGACGAATCCTCCCACGCCATGCACGCCGAAGACATCCAGCGAGTCGTCGTAGCCGAATTTCTTCTTCAGCTTCGCGCAGGCCAGCCAGCACAGAAGGGCGGAGGCGCTGCCGATGCAGAGTGCCCCAATGGGACCGACTTTGCCCGCCGCCGGCGTGATCGCCGCCAATCCGGCGATGGCACCTGTGGCGATGCCCAGCGCGCTCGGCTTCCCATTGCGAATCCACTCAATCAGCATCCACACCACCGAGGCGGCGCAGGCGGACATATGCGTGACGACCAACGTCATGGCTGCCGCGCCATTTGCGGCCAGTTGACTGCCGGCATTGAAGCCAAACCAGCCTACCCACAGCATGCCTGCGCCGGTGATGGCCAGCGGCAGATTGTGCGGCATGAGCTGTGCCTGCGGGAAGCCGTTACGCGGTCCTACCATGACACACGCGACCAAGGCCGCGACACCCGCCGTGATGTGTACCACGATGCCACCTGCGAGGTCGATCACGCCCGTCAGGCCGAAGAACGCGCCCGCCTTGTGCCACACGCCGTAGCAGCACGGCGCATACACCACTAGGCTCCACACGACGCTGAAGACCAGGATCGCCTTGAACTTCATGCGCTCCGCAAAGGCACCGATGAACAGCCCTGGGGTGATCATGAAAAACATCATCTGGTAGGCGAAGTGCAGCAACTCCGGGATCGTCGGGCAATCACCACGCACCGAGTCCGTTGTCACGCCGCTGAGAAACATTTTGCCCAGGCCGCCGATCATCGAGCTGCCGTCGGCGAAGCACAGCGAGTAGCCGCATACCAACCACACTAGGCTGAGCACCGCCGTCAGCGCAAAGCACTGCATGAGGATGGACAGGATGTTCTTCGCCCGCACCAGGCCGGCATAAAATAGCGCCAGTCCTGGCAGCATCATGAACAGCACCAACGCCGTCGAGACCAGTAGCCAGGCCGTGTCGCCGCTGTCGATGCTGCTGCCCTCCGCTGCGTGGACGGTGGTGGTGGCGAGAACGAGCGCAGCCGCCACGGAAAAGATCCGTGTGGCTCCGCTCCCAAGGCGCGTCAGCATGGGAAGGGGCATGGTTGGTTGGATGGTTGGAAGCTGCCGATGCTAGGCGGACTTGTGTCACAGACAACCGCGAATCTGCCCCACCGCGAAACTCAGGGCGGCTGGCAAAAGCGCGCGCACACCGCCATCAGCCCCTGTCGCGTGGTGCAGCGCCGCATGTCATGCAGAAAGGCCTCGGGCTCGGCTAGGCCGGGGCCAAAGAAACTGAGGTGCTTCTTGACGCGGTTCACCTGGTCAATCTCACGCGTGTTCGGCATCACCACGGTTTCATACAGCGCCTCGACGTACGTCAGCACATCGTCGGCGTTGGGCTGGCAGATCGGCTCGCCACGCACCTGTTGGCGGATTTGCTCAAACAACCACGGATTCGCGATGGCTCCACGCCCGAGCATGAGGCCGCGCACACCGGTCTGCTGCAAAACGGCGGCGGCATCGAGGTGCGTGGCGATGTTACCGTTCGCCAGCACGGGGCAGGGGAGCTGTGCGGTAGCGGCCCCGATGAGGTCGTAGCGCACACCGTCTCGATACATCTGCAAAACGGTGCGCCCATGGATCGTCACCAGATCCACCCCATGCTTGGCAAACAGCGGCACCAGCGCGTCGAGCGTCCCCGTGTCATCAAACCCCAGTCGAGTCTTCACCGTGAATTTGATCGAAATCGCCTCCCGCAACGCGCCCAGGATGCCCTCAATGCGCGGCAGGTCCCGCAGCAGCCCACCGCCCGCGCACTTCTTGTACACGATAGGCGCTGGGCAGCCGAGGTTCAGGTCCACGGCCGCGATGTCATACTGTTGCAACTCCTTGGCGCTGCGCACCAGCGACGGGATGTCATTCCCGATCATCTGCGCGATGGCCGGTTTGCCCGTGGGATTGTGGATCAGCGAGGCCAAGATCGGCTTGTCGAGGTGCGACTCAGGATGCACGCGGAAGTACTCCGTGTAATACACATCCGCGCCCCCGTAACGCGTCATCAGCCGCCAGAAGCCCAGGTCCGTCACATCCTGCATCGGGGCGAGCGCCAGCAGCGGCTCCTGCCGGGCGAGCAGGGCATCGAGATGTTCACTCGGTGTCACAATGCCGCGCGATACAGCGCCACGAAGTCCGCGACGTTCGGCACACGCGGATTGAACTGGGCGGTCCATTGTTTGGCGGCCATTGCAGCAAGGTCTTGGAGGTGTTCCTCTTTGACACCGTATTCGGAGATCTTTTGCGGCATCTTGGCCTCCCAGAGGAGTTCGCTGATGCGGTCAGCGAGGTCGCCGTTGAAGTAGCTTTCGTAAACGGCGGCGATCTCGGGCAGTTGAGAATTGAAGCGGACGATGTGCGGGAGCATGACGCCGACGGCCTCGCCGTGGACGACGTTGAACTTCGCGGTGAGCGGATTCGCGCAGGAATGCGCGGCCCCGAGCATGCTGTTTTCGATGGCGGTGCCGGCATAGGCCGCGCCGAGGAGCATCATGCCGCGTGCTTCGATGTCCTTGGGATCACGCAGGACGCGGCTGAAGCCGCTGTGGCAAAGGCGGAAGCCCTCGCGGGAGTAGAGCGAGGAGAAGGCATTCCGCTTGTTCGTGACGGCGGTTTCCAGCGCGTGGGAGAGTGCGTCCATGCCGGTGCAGGCGGTGACGCGCTGCGGCTGTGAGACGGTGAGTTCGGGATCGAAAATGGCGACCTTGGCGGCGGCCTTGGGATCGCCGCAGGCCATTTTGACATGCGTTTCGGCATCGGAGATGAGCGCGAAGCTCTGGCATTCGCTGCCGGTACCGGCGGTGGTCGGAATGGCGATGAGCGGCAGCATCGGCGTGGTGGCCTTGCCCACGCCCCAGTAGTC
>JBDNIB010000024.1:0-6463 GCA_041688535.1 Prosthecobacter sp. | reverse complement strand
CACCAATGCTTGCATGGCGGGTGACATGAGCGCGATTTCATACAAGGCGACGCGTCCCGCGTAGCCCGTGCCACGGCACTGCTGGCAGCCGCCCTTGGTGGCCCGCCACAGAGTTTTATCTTTCGCCTCGGGAAAGCCCAGGCGTGCCAGTTCGTCACGCTTGAACTTCGCGGAGGTCTTGCAGGCCGCGCACAGTACGCGCACCAGCCGCTGCGCCAGGAACGCTCGCACCGAGGAGCTAACGAGGAAGGGTTTCACGCCCATCTCAATCAAACGCGTGATGCCGGCGACGGCGTCATTCGTGTGCAGGGTCGAAAACACGAGATGGCCGGTCAGAGAGGCGCGCACGGCGATCTCCGCCGTCTCCAGGTCGCGAATTTCCCCTACCATGACCACGTTCGGATCACCACGCAGGATGCTGCGCAGGCCGCTGGCAAAGGTGAGGCCGATCTCGTTCTTCACCGGGATCTGCACGATGCCTGGCAGTTTGTTTTCCACCGGATCTTCGATGGTGACGATGCGGCGGTGAACGCTGTTGAGCTGGGCGAGGAAGGTATAGAGGGTGGTGGACTTGCCCGAGCCCGTCGGTCCGGTGACGAGCACGATGCCGTTCGGCTTGGTGAGGAGGCTCTCGATGGTCTGACGGTGCGCCTCGTTCAAACCGAGGCGGTCCAGGGTGAAGCGCTCCTGACCGAGCAGACGCAGGCTGATTGACTCGCCTTCGACGCTCGGGATGCAGGCCACGCGCACGTCGATGGACTGCCCGTCGGCCTTTAAATGGATGCGGCCGTCCTGCGGCAGGCGTTTTTCGGCGATGTCGAGCTTGCTCATCACCTTGATGCGCGCAATCACCGAGGCTTGGAGCTGCTTGATGTTCTCCGGCACGGGAATCTCATGCAAGAAGCCGTCAATGCGATAGCGGATGCGCAGGCTGTCCGGCTGCGGCTCCACATGGATGTCCGTGGCCTTCTGCGCCAGCGCCTCGCGGATGATCTGGTTCACAAATTTAACCACCGAGGCGTCCTCGTCCTCGCCGTCGATAACATTGGCTTCGTCACGCAGATGCAGGTCGTCCGCGCCCGCACCACGCGCGGCAATGAGGGCGTCAAACGTTTCCGCGCCCACGCCATAGAGCTGCTGCACGGCATTGAGCAGCTCGCCACGCGGCGTGAGGCACCACTCCACCGGCAGTTCCGACTGCCGCGCCACGGCCTGTCGCGCCATCAGGTCACAGGGGTCATGGCAGGCCAGCCTAAGTCGGGTCCGTGTGCCAGCCACCTCATCTAGGGCAAAACCCATCGGCAGCACCTGATGCCGCACGGCGAAACGCGCCGGGATCAGTCGCCTAAGCTCGGCGGTGTCGTCAGGGGCGGGCTGGGGCGTTTCCAGCCACTGCCAGCCCAGGTTTTCGGCCAGATGCTTGGTGAACGCCCGCTCATCCACCGCACCGCTTTCGATCAGCGCCAACACGGGTGAGATGCCACCTGCGGCGGCAATATTGAGCGCCGTCTGCACATCCGCCTCCGCCACACCTGCGGCCTGAGCGCTTGAATGAAGAATGGAAATCATGGCGGGGTGAAGACGCGTTGAGGCGAGGAGAGAACGGCAGCGAGGAGCTTCGTCAAGCGAATGGAAGATACAGGAGCGAGAGTTGACCGCACCCGCTATTTGCAGCAGTCCCACCACTCAGCGCAGATAAATGAAAATTCATCAACGGTCCGGCAGTGCGTTTATGCACGCCGCTATCATGACCCCAAGCCTGTCACGGCTCCATCGCCGCCAGATTTGCCCACGAACCATTTGAGCTTTAACCACTTCATGCCATGTCCCAAACACATTTCTCTTTGATGCGATCTGATACCCGCCAGCTTTGTGTTTCGGTAATGGAAGGGCGTCATTGGATTCTCCTGGTGCTACTGCTTCCGCTGCTAGTTCTGCGGCTGGAGGCGCAGCAGAAGGTGCTGGACCTGACCACGCTGGCCAATTACGCGAACCAGCCGATCCCCGCCTACATCACCAAAAACAACACGCCCGGCAACAACGCCATCACGAACGCCGGCGCGACGCTGGGCCGGGTGCTGTTTTATGACAAACGCCTGTCGCGCAACAGCACCATCTCATGCGCCTCCTGCCATCAGCAGAGTCATGCGTTTGGCGATGCCGCCACCGCTAGCACCGGTGTCAACGGCACCACCGGCCGCCACTCCATGCGCCTGATCAACGCCCGGTTCGCCACGGAAGTCCGCTTTTTCTGGGACGAACGCGCGACCAGCCTGGAGAACCAGACCACCCAGCCCGTTAGGGATCATGTGGAGATGGGATTCAGCGTCACGAACGGTGATCCCGCCTTTGCCGACCTCGTCACCCGGTTGTCCGCCATTGCTGAGTATCGCGTGCTCTTTGCCCTGATGTTTGGCGACGCGGCGATCACGGAGGCGCGGATTCAGAGCGCGCTGGGGCAATTTGTCCGCAGCATTCAGTCGTTCGACTCCCGCTACGACGCGGGCCGTGCCGTGGCGGGCGCTGACAACGTGGGCTTCACCAATTTCACCGCGCAGGAAAACGCCGGTAAGCAGCTTTTTCTGGCACCCCCGAATCAAGGTGGTGGCGGTTGTGCGGGGTGCCACCGTCCGCCGGAGTTCGACATTGATCCCAACAGCCGTAACAACGGCCTCACCACCAAGATTGGCGGCGGCACGGACCTGACCAACACGCGCTCTCCCAGCCTGCGGGACATGGCTTCCGCCACTGGAGTTCTCCATGGCGGCCTCATGCATGACGGTAGCTTCACCAGCCTAGCGCTGGTCGTTACGCATTATAACTCTATCCCGGGTGACAATGCCAATCTGGACCCACGCCTGCGCCGCCCCGGCGGCAACGTGCAGACGCTGAACTTGAACCCGCAGCAGCGCAGCGACCTATCCGCCTTCCTGCTCACCCTCACCGGCAGCGCCGTTTACACCGATCCGAAGTGGTCGGATCCGTTCAATGCCAGCGGGCAGTTGGATTTGATCATCCTCTCGCCCTCGGTCATCTCGATGCAGTCCAACGGCGACGGCACGGCAACCCTGCGCTGCAAGGTGGCTCCGGGTCTGAGCTACCAGCTCGAGTCCGCCGACTCACTGAGTGGGACATGGAATTTCGTGACCAATCTGACAGCGGACGCCGGTGGCCTGCTACAGCACATAGCGAACCTGGGGCCAGGCTCGACTTTCTACCGCTTCACCTATACGCCGCCTGCGCCGTAAAGAACGGCATGTCGAGAGCGGGCAGGCTTGACTAAGGCTGCCACCATCCGGTAAAAAGACAGGCCGCCTGCTTGCATGACCGCTCTGCGTTTTCTTGTCCTGTTTCTACTTTCCGGCCTGCCAGTGCAGGCTGTGACGCTGCATGGACAGTTGCGGCACTTGGCGGAACAGCAGCCGCTCATGCTTGATGCACTGCGTTATCAGACCGGCGTAGGCGAGACGTTTGCCATCACTCGTGCCAGTTATCTGCTGAGCGGCTTTGCCTTGCAGCGCGGTGATGGCTCGTGGCTGGAACTGCCCAGGCAGGTCGTGTGGATGGATGTGGTCAAACGACGGCAGCAGTTTGCGCTCGCGACGGTGCCGACGGGGCGATACCGCGCGCTGCGGTTTCATTTGGGGCTGGATGCGGCCACGAACGCGGCCAATCCGGCCCAATATGCGCCTGATCACCCGCTGAATCCGAATGTGAACGGCCTGCACTGGAGCTGGCAGGGCGGTTATATTTTCCTGGCGCTGGAGGGAAGCTGGCGCGGCGCAAACGGTGTGCCCAGCGGCTTTTCTTATCACTTCGCCCGGGATGCTAACCGCACGGCGATCGAGCTAAAGGGAGCGTTTGACCTCACGGGAGACGCCACGGCGGTGATTGATTTCGATCTGGCGGCGGTGTTGAACGGCCAGCGGCTGTTGTCGTTCGCGAAGGACGGTGTATCGACGCATTCGAAGCCGGGAGATCCGATTGCGGCCAGTCTGGCGGCGAATCTGCCAGCGACCTTCGCTTTGAAGTCCGTGACGAGCCATGTGCCGGAGATCACACGGTCAGCCGATCTCAAACCGACGGACCTGCTGGCCAAAATTACGCCATTTCCATTCAAGATGAGCGGCACCTTCCCGCTCCCGGCGCTGCCGCGTGACAATCCGCTGATCGTGGAGCGCGTGGCGCTGGGGGAACGGCTGTTCAACGACACGGCGCTCTCGCGTGACGGCACGCTGAGCTGCGCGTCCTGCCATCCTCGTGAGACGGCCTTCGCCGACCCGCGCAAACTGAGCGTGGGGGTGGATGGCCGTATCGGCACGCGCCACGGCATGCCGTTGTTCAACCTAGCGTGGAAGCCGAGTTTTTTCTGGGATGGCCGGGCGCGTTCACTGCGGGAACAGGTGCTGGTGCCGATTCAGGACCACCTGGAGATGGATGAGACGCTCGACCACGTGGTGAGGAAGCTGGGGAAGGACTACGGCGGCGGTTTCGAGCGTGCTTTTGGCTCAACCGAGGTGACGCCGGAGCGCATCGGGCTAGCATTGGAAAATTTTCTACTGACGCTGACCTCGCATGATTCAAAATTCGACCGCGCGATGAACGGCGGGGAAAAACTCAGCCCCGAGGAGCAGCGTGGCTTTGAACTCTTTATGATGGAGCGGGAGCCGCGCATGGGCAGCCTCGGGGCGGATTGTTTTCACTGTCATGGCGGGGCGTTGTTTACCGACCACCAGTTCCGTAACAACGGACTGGCGATTGACGAGGCGGACCTAGGCCGCTTCAAAGTGACGAAGAGCGCGATCGACCGTGGCACCTTCGCCACACCAAGCCTGCGCAATGTGGCCGTGACCGCGCCTTACATGCACGACGGCCGGTTCAGCACGCTGGAGCAAGTGATGGATCATTACAGCGAGGGCGTGCAACGCACGGACACCCTGGACCCAAACCTGGCCAAACATCCCGTAGGCGGCCTGCACCTCACAGCGGAGGACAAGCGGTCGCTCATCGCCTTCCTGAAGACGCTGACGGATATTCGCTTCACAGAGAAGGCCGGACCTGATAGGAATTGACGGGAAACCGTTCAAAGCCATGACCAACACCCGATATTTTATCCTTCTGGTGGGCATGTTGATGTACCTCGACGAATCTGGTGCCAGTGCCGCCTTTCCGACCCTTGGATTGAAACCGGTGGTGCTGGGGCAAATCCACGCTCCCACAAACATCGTCCGGGTGCCGGACGGAAGCGGGCGGTTGTTCGTGTGCGACCAGCCGGGCAAAGTCTACATCATCGAACGTGGCATGATGAGATCGACGCCGTTTTTGAACATCGCCAACAGCGCGAATGCGGCGCCGAACAACGGCCCGGGGCCGGTGATCAGCGTGGGGACGGGCTATACGGAGCGCGGTCTGCTGGGGCTGGCGTTTCACCCCGGCTTTGCCGATTCGGGGTCACCGGGCTATCGCAAATTCTATGTGAACTACTCGGCGGCTGCCACGCACCCAACGCTGAATCCGGTGGCAGCGGGCGGGACCACGAACAATGTGACCGTGATCGCTGAATACCAGGTTTCGGCGACGAATCCGAATCTCGCCGATCCTGCCTCGGTGCGGATCGTGCTGACCTACGGTCAGCCACAGTCCAATCACAATGGCGGACAGCTTGAGTTCGGTCCGGATGGGCTGCTGTACATCGCCTCCGGCGACGGTGGCGGGTCGATGGACAATCAACTCGGTCACACGGAAGGCGTGGCGTCGCAGCCCACGCCTGACCGACATGTCACCGGGGGGCTGGGCAATGGCCAGGACCGGCGTACGCTGCTGGGAAAGCTTCTGCGCATTTCTCCTTTGGATCCTGACGGTACTGGGCCGCTGACGTATGGCATCCCGGCGGGCAATCCCTTTGTGGGGCAGACACAGGACTTCGTGGACAACAATCTGGACGGGGCGATGCGTGGGGAGATCTATGCTTATGGCCTGCGCAATCCCTGGAGGTTCTGCTTTGACGCCAGCTTTGACGGTGCGGCCCGCCTGATCTGCGCGGATGTGGGGCAGGGGGATGTCGAGGAGATTGATTTCATCGTGAGCGGAGGCAACTACGGCTGGCGCATGCGGGAGGGATCGGTCGCCTTTGATCTGCCGAATGCGTACCTGAATACGCCGACGGGGATCGGGCAACCTGCGGTGGTGAGTCCCATCGCTGCCTACGGCCATCCATCGGCGACCTTGCCGGGCACCGCATCGTTGCCAAAGCTCGGCACATCCATCACTGGTGGATATGTCTACCACGGTCCGGCCATTCCGGCGCTCCAAGGCAAGTATCTCTGCGCGGACTATGCTCTGAATGGCATCGGCGGTGGCGGTGGGATTCTGATCGGCGTGGAGGCGACTGCTCCGGGCGTTTACAGCACACCGGCCCAGGTGCCGATATTCAATCCGTTGCCGGCGGCGGCTCGCATCTATT